>JAQSWE010000275.1 GCA_029266795.1 Alphaproteobacteria bacterium
CAGCCCGGGCGGCGCGCAGCGCCGCATGATCGGCCTGCAGCTGCCCAACGTCAACCGCGACGCCATCCTGCGCTGGGGCGCCGCCGCCACCACAGAAATCATGACTTTCGGCTTCCATGACATCGACGAGCGCATGACGCGTGCGCGCCGCCTGTTCTCCGACGAGGGGTGGAAAAGCTTCTCCGAAGCACTCGGCAAGTCGCGCAGCCTGAAGGCGATGATGACTGAACAGCACATCATGACCGCAATCCCGACCGCGCCGCCGCAAATCCTGGCCGAGGGCATCTTCAACGGCGATTACAGCTGGATCATCGAAGTGCCGACGATCATGACCGTGCGCGCGGGATCTGAAATCCGCATCATCCGCTCTCGGATACGCCTGATCGTCATCCGCCTGCCCACGGCTTCGAACCCGATGGGTATCGGCATCAAGACGTTTATCGCGTTCTAAAACGTCCCCGCTTTTTAATTCCATCATTCTGAAAATTGGCGGTGTATTTGCGCATCGCCGCAATCTCTCGCGCATGGATCGCCTGTGTTCGGAATATGGTTAAGCCGCGCGAAAATCCGCGCAACGCATTAAAAACGCTATTTGTTTCTGTTGCGGTCAGGTATAAATTGTTAATTCCGCAGACGCGCTTTCGCGCGACCTCGCCCTGAATATTTAAGGACGGAACGGGGGAACTTTTCGCGGACGAGAATTAAACCTGGAGGAGACAGGAATGGGGCGCTTGCTATTTTGCACCGTGGTGCTTGCGATGATCAGCTTGCACACACCGGCTTTCGCGCAGGAAAAGGGCTTGGATGAATTCGAGGCATTCCGCAACAAGCTGAATGCCAACAAGGGCCCGGCTGCCGGCGGCGGCGCACCTTCCAAGAGCGGCGGCACGATGTCGCCCGACGATGAAGAGGAAGACGCATCCCTCGACCCGATCGCCGGATCGAAAAATCCCGGCATGGGCCTTCCCGTTGGTGCCGGTGCTGCAACGCCCGCAACCGGTGGCGGTTACGGCGCAACGCCGCAGACGCCCGAAGAGCTGCAGGCGATGATGGAGCAGGAGCAGGAAGACGCGCGCCGCAAGATCGAAGAGCAGACTTTCAACCAGGCGCTGAAACAACTGCTGCCGCTGCAGCCCAACCAGATCCGCAAGACGCTGGAGACGTTCCGCATGAGCCGCGAAGCGGCCGAAACGCCGATCACCGTGCCGGAACCGAAACTCGAAGTGCAGACCGCCTCGCTCGACCCGTCCGGCACGCCCATCGTCATCAAGGTGGCGCCCGGCAACGTGACCTCCGTCACGATCCTCGATGCAACCGGCGCGCCCTGGCCGATTCAGGACATGGTCACCGCTGGCCCGTTCTCGATCATGGCGCCTGAAGAAGGCGGCAACGTGCTGCGCATCACGCCTGCAACCGCGCATGGCGTCGGCAACATCTCGATGCGCCTCGTCGACATGATCACGCCTGTCACCTTCCGTGTGCAGACCGGCATGGACTGGGTGCATTACCGCCTCGACATCCGCATCCCGAAACCGGGCCCGCTCGCGAAAACCCCCATCATTGAATACGGCGGGCTGAAAGCCGTCGCCGGCAAGGACGAACAGATGGTGGGCGTGCTCGACGGCACCCCGCCGGTCGATGCCGAAAAACTGACCATTGAAGGCGTCGACGGCCGCACCTCGGCCTGGGAACTGGACGGCCGCACCTACCTGCGCACGCCGCTCACGCTGCTGTCGCCCGGCTGGGATGCTTCCGTCACCTCCGCCGACGGCATGAATGTCTATGCGCTCGGCCGCGCGCCGGTCGTGCTGCTCTCCGACGAGGGTCGCATGGTCAAGGCACATATTATTCCTTCCGAAGATCTTACCGATGAGGTCACTCAATGACGAATAACGAGAACGATGTCGATATCGACACTCAGGAAGATTTCGACAAGGAACCGCCGCAGAAAGCCTCATTGAAGGATACGTGGGATAACAACCCGCTCCTTAAAATTGGCGCGCTGCTGGCAGGTATCGCCCTCATCGTGTTTGTTTACCTGACCTTCTTCAACAAGCCCGAAGAGATCCAAAACACGGGTAGCGTCACGGGTGCTGGCACCGACCTCAAGAACAAGGTTGGGACGGGCTACGAAGACGAAGTCTATAAAAAGGCAATCGAGGCGGAGAACGCCGCGAAAGCGAAAGAAGCGCTGGCGCGCGGCGGATCGGCGATGCCCGTTCCGATCGCGCCGGGCCAGAACGAACAGCTGAGTGTCCCGCCCGTGGCAGCGCCGACCGCCAGCGACCCGCTCGCCGAATGGCGCCAGAAGGCGGAAGCCCGCCGCCTGTCGCTGGAGAGCGAAACCGCGCCGCCTGAATCCGAAGAGACCGAAGTGGCGCCCGTGCCGATGGTGACCCCCATCCGCCCGCAAGCGACCATGAAGCTCGACCCCGCCGTCGCAAAACAGCTGACCGAGCAGATGCGCTCGATCATCACGACGCAGGCGCCGAAAAACTCGACCCGCGTGCGCATCACGAAACGCGACAGCATGTATGTGACGAAGCTGAAAGCCGACAAGGCCGCCGAGCAGAAGCGCAAGCAGGAAGAACTGAAGGCAAAGGGCGATCCGACCTATGCGGATGACGGCACCCTGATTTCCGACGGCAAGGAAGACAAGGCCGCCAAGGAAAAGCTGATCGTGCCGGCGGGTAACATCGCCTATGCGCAGCTGCTCAACGACCTGAACTCCGACGTCGACGGCCCTGCGCTCGCGCAGGTCATGTCCGGCCCCTTCGAAGGCGGCCGCGCCATCGGCGACTTCGAGAAGCAGGACGAATACCTGACGCTCAACTTCAAGCGCATCATCAAGGACGGCGTGTCCTATTCCATCAACGGCATCGCGCTGGATGAGGAAACGACGCTCGCCGCCCACCAGACGGATGTCGACCACCACTACTTCCAGCGCATCGTGCTGCCGGCGGCTGCGGCGTTCCTGACCGGTTACACCGCGTCGGTCGCCGAAACCGGCCAGACCACCACGACCACGCCCGGCGGCGGTGTCGCAACCGACATCCCCGAGCCGGATGCCAAGGAATCCCTGATGGAAGGTGCGACGCAAGCATCGACCGTCATCGCCAACGTGCTGAACGAAGGCCAGAGTCGCCCGATCACAGTGTATGTGAAGCGCGGCACGACGATGGGCATCCTGTTCCTCGACTCCGTCAAAACGAGCAACGCCGAGAAGTAAGCGGCGTTTGAGGATGGGATAAAGAAATAAATGCCGG
>JAQSWE010000276.1 GCA_029266795.1 Alphaproteobacteria bacterium
CCAGCATCATTTCGTCCATCTGGTCCTTGCCGAGGCTGCCCTTCAGCCCGCCCAGCACATCGGTCGAGAATAATTTCTGCTGCTCGAAGATTGCCATGTTGACCGGCGGTGCGGCGGGCGCCGCGGGCGCGGGCGGCGTTTCGGGAATGGCAGCGGCGGGCGCGGCAGGTGCTGCGGCCGCGACAGGTGCATCTGCGGGTTTTGCCAGCGAGGGGGCGGCAACGGGCGCGGCAGGTGCTGCTGCGGGCGGCGTCGACATCACCGCGCTCACCGCTGGCGGCTGCACGACGGGCTGCTGGTTCGGGTATTTTTTCTTGCCGTACTGGATCAGCAGCTTGCGCAGCACTTCGGGGTTCACGGGCTTGCTGATGTAATCGTCCATGCCCGCGTCGCGGCAGCGCTGGATGTCTTCCTTGCCCACGTTGCCGGTCATGGCGATGATCGTGGTCTTCGATTTCGCAGGGTCGGGCAGGCGGCGGATCATCTGCGTCGCCATCACGCCGTCGATCTGCGGCATTTCCATGTCCATCAGGATGACGTCGAAGGCGATGTTTTTCAGTTCCTGCATCGCGGCTTCCGCGCCGCCGACGGTCACGATCTTGTGGTTGTCTTTTTCCAGAAGGCCGGCGACCACGCGCTGGTTGATGATGTTGTCGTCGACGACCAGCAGTTTGAGGGGGATGACGCCTGCCGCAGCAGCCTCCGCCGCCAGTTGCGCTTCGCCGACGCCGTATTCCATCGACAGGATGAAATAGAACACCGTGCCTTCACCGATTTTCGAGGCGATCTGGATGCTCGACCCCATCGCTTCGACGAGGCGCTTGCAGATCGACAGGCCAAGGCCCGTGCCACCGAATTTGCGGGCGGTTGCGGAATCTGCCTGCTGATAGGGCTGGAACAGTTTCTTCTGCACATCTTCGGTGATGCCGATGCCGCTGTCTTTCACCCCGAAATAGATGCGGGGCTTTTTCGCGGTTTTGTCATGCGCCTTGATGATGAGCGTGACGCCGCCCTTGTCGGTGAACTTGATAGCGTTGGAAATCAGGTTAAGCATGATCTGGCGCAGGCGCGTCGGGTCGCCTTTCAGCGCGGTCGGGCATTCGGGGTCGAGCTCCGCCTTCAGGTAAATCTTTTTCTCTTCCGCGCGGCCCGACATCAGCAGCACGACGGATTCGGCCAGTTTATTCAGGTCGAAGTCGATATTCTCGATCGACATCTTGCCTTCCTCGACCTTGGAGAGGTCAAGGATGTCGTTCAGCAGCGTGAGCAGCGCGTCGCCGGAATACTGGATGGTTTTCGCGTATTCCTTCTGCTTGTCGCTGAGCGGCGTGTCCAGCAGCAGGCGGATCATGCCCATCACGCCCGTCATCGGCGTGCGGATCTCGTGGGAGATGACGGCAAGGAAGTCGGACTTCGCCTTGTTCGCTGAATCGGATGCTTCCTTGGCGCGGCGCATCGCTTGAATGCGTTCCTGCTCGCGGCTGCGCAGGTCGGCCATCAGTTCCTTTTCACGCTGCAAGACGCCCAGCATGCGGGTCTGGTCCGCAAGCTCTTTCGTCTTGCGCATTTCCATCTCTTCCTCGCGGCGGCGTTTCGCCTCCGTCATTTCATGCAGGTGCATGGCTTCGGTGACGGTCAGGTTGCGCAGCGAGGAGAAAGAGAGCAGGCTCAGATGCAGCACGAAGCAAATCCAGTAGAAGTTCATGCCGCTGACGCTATAGGCCGACATGCCGCTTGCGGCGGCTTCCGTCATCACCGCACCGGCCAGCAGCAGGGCCCAGGCGAAGGTGTAAGCGATCGACTGCGCGCGCTCCGCTTTCAGGACGCTATAGGCACCGAGTACGGTAATCAGCGCCGGCACCGCAACCGGCAGCAGGCGGATCAGCACGGTATTGATGGGGCCCGACAGCGCGGAGATCATGCTGCCCGCAACGGCCAGCACGGCGATGGCGATGGCCGCGAAAGTGAGGATGTTGCGGTGCTTGCTGCTCTTGTCGCGGCCGAACAATACCTGGCGGCTGAGGCCGAGCGCAGCGATGGCGGCTGCTGCGTGGAGCAGTTCCATGTACTGCGCCGCCGTGTTGTTGCCGCGCGGCACGATCTCGTCGGATGTCATGAAGATGAAATACTGTGCCACCACATAAGCCAGCAGGCAGGCCGGGATCGCCTGCCGGTAATTGAACCAGAAGAAGAGGTAGAGGATGCAGACTGCTGCAGCGCCCGCGCGCACCACGTTCGACTGTAGGCTATACTGGTCATAAGCCTGCGTGAAGACGGTGGGCTCTTCCAGATGCATGTCGAGCGCGAGCGGCACGCCTGCCGCCGGTTCCACATAAACGCCGATGATGCGGCCCTGATTGGGCTCGAAGTTGAAGGGCACGGCGTTGCGCTCCTGCCCCTTCACCTGCTGCTTGTAGGCCGCCAGCCTTCCGTCGATCATGATCGGATGGTCTGCGCTGATATCGCTGAAGGTGGCGATGCGGTCGGCGACGCCGATCGTGCCCGACATGCGGTTGCCGAAATTGAGCACCCACTGCGTCTTCGCGGGGTTGCGGTTATAGACGCCGAACACGATCCAGTAGCCGCGCTGCGTATAGCCGAGATAGATGGGGTTGCCGGATGCCGGTGTGCCTTGACCGGCGCGGAACTGCGCCATGATCTGCGCGAAGGACATCTGCTTGGACGCATCCTCGAAAATCTTGGCCGAGGGCGCGATATCGTAGCTGGACGATTTTGACGAGAGGTAAATGGGGCGGAAGGCGGGCGGCGGCGCGATATTGACGGGGGTCAGGACGCCGTTGTTTGCAACCGGCGCAACGGGCGTCACGGGACGCGTGACCGGCGCAACAGGAACGACGGGCTTTGCGACCGGCGGCGGGCTGCCGCCCAGTGTGCCGGACATCGCAGCGCCGCTGGAGCCGGGGGCGGACGGAGTTTGCGCGTAGGCATTGCCGCCCGCGACCGCGAGAAACACCAATACCAGCAGCAGGCCACGCCACGTTATCCGCAAAAACGATCTCCCGGAGGCCGAAATTTCCTGACGCGGAAACCTCAGTAGGTCAGAAACAGCGCCATCAGCGACAGGATTGCCGCGACGACCACGACGGAGATCGTGGTGCCCTTGGTGAAGACCACCCAGTTGTGCCACGCTTTTTCCGTCTCTTTATCCATATCCTTATCCATCGAAGTCACTCATTCGTTTGAGAAATTCAGACATACCCGCGCGGTATGCCCCGCAAGAATAACGGCCTTCTTGCGCTTACTC
>JAQSWE010000277.1 GCA_029266795.1 Alphaproteobacteria bacterium
TCAGGTGCGCAGCCGCGCATCCGATAAACCCGCGCCCGATTTCGGGGTTGGCGTCGGACAGGTCGTGGAAGGGCGGGTTCATGATGACGGCGTCATATTTGCCGGCGATTTTCTCGGTCAATATGTCGTGCCAGAAAAACTGGATATTGCTGTCGCCCAGGTTGCGTTTCGCCATCAGCAGCGCGTTGTAATCGGCTTCGTACAAATCGACGCGCGCCGCGGTTTTCGCGGCCTCCTGCGACAGGTATCCCCAGCCGCCGCCGAAATCGGCGATATGTCCGGTGAGCGCGGGCAGGTTCTGCAGCAGCAGCGCGGATCCGTTATCGACGCGCCCGTGGCTGAAGGTGCCGGGCAGCGACAATAAATCCGCGCCCGCCACCAGTTGCGCGCGCGCGCCCTCGCGCCATTTCTGCACGATATCGGGCAGCACGGCAGGGCGCTTGATGACGGCGATGCGGCAATGGTTCTTGCTCTCGGCAAAAATTACGTCGAAATTTTCATCCAGCAGCTTCTCATACCGTTTGCCGCCAAGGTCGTTCGGCGCGATCATCAGAAGCGTGCCACCCTCCGGCATTTTCTCCAGCGCCGTCGCCAGCAGCCCCAAGGCCCATTCCGCCTGCCGCGGCAAATTCAGCGCGACGGTCGATCCCGTATGCGCCGGCCATTCGGGCGACACCGCCACCTTCATGTTCTGAAGCGCAAGGAAAGCGGGGCGGAACGGATGCAGCGCGTTCAGCGTCGCGATATTCCGCAAGCCTGCCTCCGCCTCCGGCAATACCCATGTCACATCATTGCCGATATAGGCGGATGCGCGGTCGAGGAGTGTTTGGGTGACGCTGGTCATGATGCTCAGGATACGTGTTATTCAATGCAATGGGCAAGCTGCAAGCTCTCGGCTACTGCTTTCTTTTTTTTCTAAACAAAATGAGCAGCGCGTAAGCGCATATGCAATTCAAGAACCAGTTAAAAGTGAGTACCGCCCATTCCATCAAGGGGGAATAATTGCTGACAGTATTTTTCGGCTGAGGAGAAACAAAAACAGCCGTCATGATAATCAGGTAAGGCACTACAGCCGCTAGAAGTTTATAAGGCGCGCTTTTTAGCTGCGGGTTGGAGCGTAATTTACGCCGATATAGACCATAAAATACCAGCGAGCTGAGCCCCAGATAGAACAAGAGAATAAAAGACTGGTGCCATGCAAAAAGGCTGTAGACGGTGACAATCTCGATGTTTGCGGCTTTCATCAAGCTTCTCCTTCAATAAAAAAGGGCGGCTCCCCGTAAGAAGCCGCCCCTTATATAGAGGAACAAGGCGCCAAGAAACCCCTAACCGGCGCCGCTGTTCGAAACCGTCGCCCCGAACATGTCCTCTTCGTACATATCAATATCGTCCTGCGTGAAACCGAAATGCGTGCCGATTTCGTGCAGGATGACGCGGTTGATAAGGCGCGTCAGGTCCTCGTTGCCGTCGGCCCACATATCGAGAATGGGGCGGCGGTAGAGGTAAATCGTGTCTTCCTTGCGTCCGCCCTTGGTGTTCCCGCGCTGGGCGGGGCTGCAGGACTGGTAGCAGCCCAGCAGGTCGAACGGCGTTTCAAGTTCCAGTTCCTGCTCGATGAACGCGTCGGGGAAATCCTCCACGACCGCCTTCAATCGTTTGCCGCCGGTATGCTTGCGCATGCCGTCCGGCAGTCCGTCGATGATGATTTCAGCGATCTGCTGAATATCATCCGTCGATGGCGGGACGGTGAATCCCACGAAGATTGATTTTGTTTCCAACTGTCCGACCCCCGGATAGACGTCAACGCGATGCTTGAGCTAAACTACAGCCAACATACCGAATCGGGGAGAATCTGTCCATGGCCAATTTGAACAAGAGTCAAGATATCGAATCGTTCGTCAAAAAAAATGCCGGATGGACCCGCGCGAGGGGCAAGCGCGGCGCGTTATTTAAATCTTACCAGTTTAAAGATTTCAGCGCGGCCTTCGCCTTCATGACGCGCAGCGCGCTGAAGGCGGAACAGATGAACCACCACCCCGAGTGGTTCAACGTCTATAACCGCGTCGACGTCACCTTATCCACACATGACGCCGGCGGCATCACCGATCTCGATTTCAAGCTGGCGCAGGCGATGGACAGGTTTGCGAAGGGCGTGAAGTAAGGACAGAGTGGATATTATGAACGAAGGTCTTGTCTATATATTCGCGGCGATCAAGGGTTTCTGGGACGAATTCAAGGAAGGCGGTTACCGGCGGCGCATGGTGATCGTCTTCACCTTGTTGATCGCGGCAGTGGTTGCGATGATACCTCTCACGGTAAATTCCTTTATTTTCTATCCATACTCTATTAGTGCGCCAATGGTGGGGCAGGTGACCGGAGATTATGACAGTACTGGCAATTCGCTGGTGTTATACGAATCCCCGAACGGAGAGAGCCGCGAATACCGCGCCTATTCGAAACTCCCCAAGGAAAAACCGGTCGAGATCTGCGAAAGCGCCTTCGGCCGCCCGTTCCTGTGCAACGAGTTGTCCGAGCGGCAGGACAAATTCCTGAAAAACTTCGTCTGCCTGCTCCTCAGCCTCGGTTATTGCCTGTGGTTCTTCAAATGGGAACTAGGCTGACATAATCCCGAAACTTCCCTTATAAAAAACGAAAGAATTGAACCCTTTACCTCCCTGTCCTGACAGGCTGTGGATATGTATGCTATAATCCTCTTTGTACTACCCTATTTTGGACTTGGAAGATGAACGAGCCGTCAGACATATCGGTCAAGATTTTGCCCGACCTTGCCATGACCCCCGCGCCTGTTGCGCCGGTTGAAGCACCCCTGCACCCGCTCGCCGCCAAATTCCTCAACCGTGAAATTTCCTGGCTGCGTTTCAACCACCGCGTGCTGTCGGAAGCGAAGAACCTGTCGAACCCGCTGCTGGAGCGCGCGAAGTTTCTCTCAATCTCCGCCTCCAACCTCGAAGAATTCTTCATGGTGCGCATCGCGGGGCTGAACGACCAGATCACGCGCGGCGTCGACAGCAACAGCGAAGACGGCATGACCGCGCAGCAGAAGATCACGCCCATCCTGAAACTCGTGCGCAAGATGATGGAAGACCAGCAGGAATGCTGGATCGACCTGCTGCACGGCTTGGAAAAAGAAAACATCAAGATCGTCGCGGCGGAAGAGTTGACGGTGATGGAGCAGAAATGGGTGGAGAGTTATTTCTTCGCCAATATCTTCCCCACGCTCACGCCAATTGCCATCGACCCC
>JAQSWE010000048.1 GCA_029266795.1 Alphaproteobacteria bacterium
AGCGCGATGTCGTAGACGCGCGGCAGTGAATCGGACGGCCCCTTCGCCAGACGCGGCAGGCCGCGGCTATACCCGCGCGGCAGGTGGCGTTTGGCGATTTCCACCTGTTCTTCGATCAGGTAGAAGTTATCGAGCATCCATTCGCCTGCGGGGGTCACTTGCTGCTTTGCGGCGACAGCGTCAACCAGCACTTGGTAAGCATCGATAATGACCTGCTCATTATCCGCAAGGCGTGCAAGAAGGCTGTCGCGGCCCTGAACATTTGACAACTTGTGTCGAGCCGCCAGCACACGGCCATATTGGCCCATCTGCTCCGCGCTCAGCAGTTCTGACTTCAGAACGTCATTATTTTTGCCGTCAAAAGGTGACGGGCCGGTAAAACGATCATGCAAATGACGGAGGAAAGAGGTCATTTATGCAGCGGCTACACTCGCATCAGCCAACTTGCGCAGATAGTTGGCATAGGTCGGGTTGCCGATTTTATCCGCATTCGCCCGAACCTGCGCGGCATCAATGAAGCCTGCGCGCAAGGCCGCCTCGTCTAGGCAGCCGATTTTGGCGCCCGTGCGCGCTTCGGAATCGCGGATAAACTCCGCGGCATCGTGGATATTCTGGTGGGTGCCGAGGTCGAACCACCTGTATGACGCGTCGAGGGTAACCGCATTCAGTTTGCCCTGCTTTAGGTATTCGATATTCAAGTCCGTGATTTCAAGCTCATTGCGCGCGGAAGGCTTGAGTGTCTTTGCTACCTCAACTGCCTTGTTGTCATAGAAATAGAGACCGGTCGCGACCCAGTTTGAAATGAACTCTTTTGGTTTTTCGACCAATTGCGTGACCCGGTTGTCTTTATCGAGTACTGCAACGCCATATGCAGAAGGCTCGGCAACGTGATGGCAGAAGATGGTCGCGCCGTCGACAGAGCGGGCGGCAAGGTTGATGATTGAATCAAATTCCGGTCCGTGGAAAAAATTGTCGCCCAACACAAGGCAAACCGTATCCCCCGCCACAAATTTTTCACCAATGATGAAGGCGCCGGCGATACCGTCCTGTTTGTGCTGTTCCTCATACGAAATCCGGATACCGTATTGTGAACCGTCCCCAAGCAGCGTCTCGAACAGTTTGCGGTCGCGCGGCGTCACGATAATCAGTACATCACGGATGCCCGCTGCCATCAGCGTTGCCAGCGGGTAATAGATCATCGGTTTGTCGTAAACCGCCATCAGCTGCTTGCCGAAGGCGAGACTTGTCGGATGCAGGCGCGTGGCTTTGCCCGCTGCCAGAATGATGCCTTTTTTGATTGTCATGATTTACCCTCTTTGTCCGGTCTTGTTCGCCGGATGCACGGTAAGCTTTATGTAAGCTATTGATAAATATCATACAGCTTCATACTGCCCGCCGCAATCGGCATGCCCAAAGTTCCGGAACGTACCGGAACGAAAGCATAACGCAGGTAAAGCGAAAAAGTTCCTTGATTAGAGCACCTTAACGCCGGTGCCTTCGAGACACCAGGCGAGAACTGCCTTTTGTGCGTGCAAACGATTTTCGGCCTCGTCGTAAATAACGCTGGCCTTGGTTGCCAGCACACTATCCGTCACTTCCTCGCCCCGGTGGATCGGCATACAATGCATGAAGATTGCGCCCGGTTTTGCCTTGGCCATTAGCGTGGGGTTGACCTGGAACGGCAGGAATTTTTCGATGGCCTTGCCCTCCTGCCCCATAGATACCCAAGTATCGGTCACAATGACATCGGCATTGATAGCTGCGGATGTGACATCTTGCGTGATTTTAATGCCATCCGAATTGGCCGGCGCAAGGTCGGCGGGAACGGCGGCGACCAGCTGAAAATCCCAGATTTTGGATGCCTGCGCAAATGTGCGCGCGACGTTGTTGTAATCGCCGAACCACGCAATCTTTTTACCCTGCAACGAGCCGAGTTTCTCCTCGATTGTAACAAGATCGGCCATAATCTGACAGGGGTGGGAGTGGTTAGTCAGGCCGTTAATGATCGGGATGCTCGAATGTTTAGCGATTTCCAGCAGTGTTTCGTGGTTGGAAATGCGGAACATGGCGGCGTCGACATAGCGTGAGAGCACCTTTGAGGTATCTTCGATGCTTTCCGCCCCCGTCAGGTGCATGTCATCCGCCGACATGACGATCGTATGGCCACCCAGCTGTTTCATGGCGACTTCAAAGCTCATGCGGGTGCGGGTGGATTTTTTGTCGAACACCATCGCGAGCGACATACCGTAGAACAGCTGCGGCGGCTCGAACTTCTCGCGCTTCATGCGGTGCGCGTTCGACAGGATTTCCTTCAGGGTTTCAGCAGGAATGTCGGGCAAGTCAAGAAAATGGCGGACGGCGCGGGTCATGTCAGTTCCTTCAGTGTTTTCTCGATAATCGCAACGGCTTCATCAACCTGCGCTTCGGTCACAATCAGGGGCGGCGTCAGGCGCAGGGTAACATCCCCTGCCTGCGTCGCCAGCAATCCATTCGCCTGCAGCGCGCGCGGCAGCTTCTTGATATCGATTGTCGTATCGATGCCGATCATCAGGCCGAGGCCGCGGATATCGGTAATCTTGTTCGACCTGCGCTGCAAATCTTCGAGCTTAGAGCGAAAGTAATCGCCCGTTTTTTTGACACGATCTATAAACCCCGGCGAAATAATTTCGCGCAAGACCGCGGTCGCAACCGCCGTTGCCAAAGGGTTTCCCGCATAGGTGCTGCCATGTGACCCAACGGTCAGCGCCTGTGCGAATTCTTTCTTCGCAGCCATGGCGCCGATAGGGAAACCACCACCCATGCCTTTCGCGAAGGCCGCTATATCGGGTTCAATGCTCATATGGTCATAGGCGAACATGCGGCCAGTGCGGCCCATGCCAGTCTGCACCTCGTCGAATACCAGCACAATTTTGTTTTCGTCGCAGATTTTACGCAAGCCTTGCATGAATTCAGGTTCGGCGACCATGATGCCGCCCTCGCCCTGCACCGGCTCAATAAAAATAGCGCAAACATTTGGGGTGACAAGTTTCTTCACAGATTCAATATCATTGAACTGCGCAAAATACACGCCGGGTACGTAAGGCGCAAAATATGGCTGAGTGTTGCGCTTTTCTGTCAGGCTTCCGGCACCGTAGCTGCGGCCGTGGAAGCTTTTATGGAAGGTAATAATGTCGCTGCATTGTTGGGACTTGTTTTCATAGGCCCATTTACGCACGGTCTTGATGCAGGCCTCGATCGCCTCGGTGCCGCTGTTTGTGAAAAATATCTGGTCGAAGCAGCTGTTTTGAACCAACAAACGCGCACAATCTACTTTGGCCTTGGTCACGAAAGACGGCGGCGCGACCATCAACTGCGATGCCTGATCCTGCAGCGCTTTTAGCATGACGGGCGCAGCATGGCCGAGCGATGCCACGGCAATACCTGCCGCGAAATCGAGATATTTATTGCCGTCAACGTCGTAAACATAACATCCCTCGCCACGTTCCAGCACGATAGGCTGGGTGGCGTAGGTATTAACAAGCAGTTCCTTTGTTTCGTCGAGAAGCGCTTGTGTATTCCCGGTCATTTTGCCCTCTTGCGGCGTTTTGTATGACGCTCCAACGCCTTTTGCGTCTCGATTTCACGGGAATAGATGATGGTTTCGTCTTCTTTCACCACCATCGTGCCGAGGCCTTCGGATTCATAAATTTCGTTGCGCAGGGCGTTTTTGCGTAACCCGTTGATCAGGTGAATCCGGCGTACGCCGCTTTTCAGCGCATCGACGCAGTTGTCCAGCTTTACGCGCATACCGTCCTTGACATGCCCGGCTTTGATGAGCGCCTTGATCTCCTTCGGCGTTAATAACGGCTCAACCTTGCCATTCACCATGACGCCATCGACGTCGGACAGGAAAATCAGCTTATCCGCCTTGATACCGGTTGCGAGCGCGGAGGCGACAGTATCGGCGTTGATGTTCAGGGCTTGACCGTCTGGCATAACCCCGATGCAGGAACATGCCACGAAGTTGGTGATTTTGAAGTGGCGCAGGATGGGTTCAGCCTCCACATCCTTGATATCGCCGACGAAGCCGAAATCGACAGGCTTGGCGGGACGTTTTTCCACATCCATCCAGTCTGCGGGAACCGCGCCGAGGCAAATGCCGCGCAGGTTATTGCGCGCCATGCTGCCAGCGATATTCATCGACAGCATGCCGCCGACAACTTCCTGAATCACGCCCATCGTCGGACCATCGGTCACGCGGCGGCCATTGATCTTTTTGACTTCAATCTTCCGGCTTTTCAAGCGCTCATCAACGGCGCGGCCATGGCCATAGACGAGCAACACCTTGATACCGCGCAGGGTCAGGTCGCGGATGTTGGAAATTAGGTTATCGAGCGCCTTGCGGTCTTCGATGATCTTGCCGCCCGCTTTTACGATAAAGATATTATCCTTGAACCTGCCTTCGTAAAAGGCTTCGATCAGGAAATTCGGTATGCTGCGTTTTTTCATGGCTGACCTGTCAGGGATATAGAGGCGCAAGATTGAAGAGACCGGCGGTTTCGGGAAGGCCGAACATAAGGTTCATATTCTGGACAGCGCTACCACCGGCGCCTTTCACGAGATTGTCGATCACGCCTTGTGCCAGCACACGACCGCCCTGCCCCGTTTCAAAACTCAGATCGGCGAAGTTGGAGCCGACGATAGCGGCAAGTTCGACGTTTTTCTGGATACGAACGAAGGGGCAATCTTTATAAGCCGCTGCCGGATCACCAACTACGCCCGTCAGCGTAATAAACGCCTGCGCAAAAATGCCCCGCGTGAACGGGCCGGAGGTGGGCACGAAATTGAGTTTCGCGGCGTCGATGCCGCCCGCGCGGATGATTTCTGGGATGTGGCGATGCTTGTTGATGTTATAGCTTCTCATGTTGTGGTTGCGTATGGGATGGTGCGTGCCATCAACCGGCGTCTTGCCCGCACCGCTGGAGCCCGTGACCGCAAAAATATCCGCCTGCGCTATTTTGCCTTTGAAAGGATGAAGCAGTAGCTGACTAACAAGCGCGAAACAGCCCGGGTTCGCGACGCTTTGCGCCTTGGCGATTTTGTCGCGCCCGACCGTTTCGGGAAGGCCGTATACAAACTCTTTCAAAAGATCGGGGTATTTGTGCTCTTCATAATAGGCGGCATAGGTCACGGCGTCATCCAGCCGGAAATCTGCCGACAAGTCGATAATCTTAACGCGGCCATGGAGCTCGGCCGCCACTTCCTGCGCGGTTTTATGCGGCAGGGCGAGGAATACAACATCGCTGCCCTTCGCGACGTCGGCGGGAGCAGTATCGGTGATTTCGAAGGCTAGATGGGCGAGGTGTGGATAAACATTCCCGATTTTCTCGCGCGGATGCTGGCGCGAGGTGAGATAGGCGATTTCCACATCGGAATGCACCAACAGCAGGCGCAACAGGTCAATCCCCGTATACCCCGTCACGCCGATGATGGATGCGCGTATCTTGCCCATCTTCAGATGGCCCACCGTTCAATGACGAGATCCAGCCAATCGTTGCTGGGCGTGAAGGCGTTATAGGTGAGAACGTCCAAGTGTTCGCGGATAATTGCTTTGCCGACTTCGTTGTCGGTGATCGGCCCGCTGATGATGTCAACAGGCACGCCCATCTTACCACAATCTTCCACAAGCTTTATTGCGCCTGCAGGGTCGCGCGCGCAGGCAAAATGCAAACGCACGTTGCGCTGGATTTCCTTGTCCATCAATAGCGGCAACACGCCGTATTTGCCGATCACACCGTCGCCCATTTCGACGACAATCGCATCAGGTTTTTCTTTGCTGAGATAGTTCAACGCGCCCTTGCCCATTTTGACGATTTTTTCAGCATCGATATTGGCGGTTGAGGATATGCCCGCGTCGACGAAAGAAACGGATTTGTAAACGCCGTAATCTTCCATTTTGTAAAGGTCGCGCATAGCACCCACGCCCGTCAGTTTCGCGCCTGCGAGGCGCATACCAATGCGGGTAAGAGTTTTGATAACTTGCGCTGCGACTGTCGTCTTGCCGCTGTCCATGCTGCCGGCTGTGATCAGGATAATCGGAATATCGCTGCGCAGTTTGCTAGCAGGCTTGAACAACGCGGCCTGTTCGATATTCAAGAGCTTGCCGTGTCGCGCAACGCCACCAAGGACGCGGATGCGCAGGGGTTCGCCGACTTCCTTTACGTTTGAACTGGTGCAGATGCCTGCGATACCGCCAAAGTTCAGTAAGTTAATAACGTCATCGGTTTTCAGCGTACGCGGCAAATGACCGACGAAGCCTTTCAGCGCCATGCGTTCACCCAGGGCGACAGCGATAATGTCGTCTTTTTTCAGTTTCGACATGCGGCCAGTGGGTAGCTCGATCTCATCATAAGTCGATTTGTCATGCAAAACCTGCGCGGCTAGAACGGTGCCATGTTTCGTGCTCAGATCGTCCGTCAGGTCTTCGTAGTAATCCAGCTTCAGGTTCTTGGTGACCGAGCTGATTTTATCGAATTCGACTCTTCTCATTTTGGCTCCGATATACGGATGAAGTTGAACACATCCTGTGTGATGCGCGGTTCGGCCTGCTGCATGTCGGCGAGTGTCATTTCATCGAGACGCTGGCCTTTTTTCTCCGCCATCGCCACGATCTGGCCCGTAATATGATGTGCTTGACGGAACGGTACATCGAGATTTTTGACCAGCCAGTCGGCCACATAGGTCGCAGTCGAATAGCCACTGCCCGCATCGGCCAGCATTTTTTCCTTGTTGACTTTCATATCACCGATCATGCCAGCGGAGGCCCGCAGGCAGAGGATGAGCGCGTCATACGCCTCGAACACCCCCGCCTTGTCTTCCTGCATGTCCTTGTTATATGTCAGTGGCAGTGCCTTCATAACCATCAGCAACTGCATAAGGTTCCCGGCGATACGACCAGACTTGGCACGCACCAGCTCGGCAGCGTCGGGGTTTTTCTTTTGTGGCATGATCGAGCTGCCGGTCGTAAATTTATCGCCAAGGCGGATAAAATTGAATTGTGTCGTGGACCAAATGATCAATTCTTCGGCAAGGCGCGATAAATGGATGCTGCAGATGCTGGCAGCCGACAGGAATTCGAGCAGGAAATCACGCGCTGAAACCGCATCCATTGTGTTTCGCACAGGCTGGCGGAAACCGAGCGCCTTGGCCGTCATATTACGGTCGATATCATGACGCGTACCTGCCAGTGCGCAAGCGCCCAAAGGGTTTTCGTCCATGCGCACCAGACAATCCGCAAAGCGCGATTTATCACGTGCCATCATGTCACTGTAAGCCTGTAAATGCAGTCCGAGAGTGACGGGCTGCGCGATTTGGAGATGGGTAAAGCCCGGCATAACAGTTTTTTCATGGGCTTTTGACTGTGAATCCAAAGCGGCCTGAAAAGCGCCGATTTCGGTGATGACGGATGCAATTGCTTCCTTCACCCATAACCGCATATCTGTTGCGACTTGGTCGTTGCGGGAGCGGGCAGTATGCAGCTTACCCGCCACATCGCCGATCAAATCCTTGAGGCGTGATTCGATATTCATGTGGATGTCTTCAAGCGCCGTGCTGAACACGAACTGGCCGCTTTCGATTTCGGCCAGTATGCTGCGCAATCCGTCCTGAATTTTCTTGCCCTCGTCGGGTTTCAGAATTTTTTGCGCGACAAGCATTTCGGAATGCGCGATCGAGCCTTGGATGTCTTGCTTGTACAGACGCTTGTCCACGTCAATGGAGGCGTTGATCTGCACCATTACGTCGCTGGGCGCTTCGCCGAAGCGTCCGCCCCACATCTGGTTGGGTTTGTTGGCGGTCATGCCTTTTTCGCGCCTTTTTTGAGACGGAAATCGGCTTCGAGGCGCATCGCATTGATCTTGATAAAACCTTCGGAATGCTGCTGGTTGAAACCGCCCTCCTCATCCATCGACGACAGGTTCATGTTGTAAAGGCTCTTGCCGCTGGTGCGGGCAGCAGCGTAGGCGGCCCCCTTGAGCAGTTTCAGTGTCACGGTGCCTTCGACGTTTTCCTGACTCTTGCGGATCGCGTTCATCAGGAAATCCATTTCGGGCGAGAACCAAAAGCCGTTATAGATCAGCTCCGCAACTTTCAGCGACAGCGTGTCGCGGATTTTCATGACCTCGCGGTCCATCGTGATGCCTTCGAGGTCGCGGTGTGCGTTGAGCAGGATCGTGCCGCCCGGCGTTTCGTACACGCCGCGCGACTTGATGCCGACAAAACGGTTTTCAACCATGTCGAGACGGCCGATGCCATGTTTGCTGCCGAGCGCGTTCAGGTATTGGAACAGGGCAAGCGGCTCTGATTTCGTCGTGCCATCCGTCTTGTTCTCTACCTTCACCGGCATGCCGTTTTTAAATGTCAGTTCGATGATATCGGCCCTGTCGGGCGCGGTTTCGAGCGACGCGGTGCGGGAATAAACTTCTTCCGGGCAAATTGCGGCGGGGTCTTCCAAAATGCCAGCCTCGTGCGAGATATGCAGGAGGTTTTCGTCTTCCGAATAGGATTTTTTCTTGGTCGCTGTCACAGGAATACCGTGCAGATCGGCATAAGCCAGCATATCAGAGCGGCCCTTGAATTTGTCGAGGAAGCTGCGCATTTTCCACGGTGCCAGCACTTTGATGCCGGGGTTCAGTGCAAAATACCCAAGCTCGAAACGCACTTGGTCGTTGCCCTTGCCGGTCGCGCCATGACCGACGAAATCGGCGCCTTCCTTTTCGGCAATTTCGATCTGGCGTTTCGCGATCAGCGGGCGGGCGAGAGATGTGCCGAGCAGGTAGCGGCCTTCATAAACAGCATTCGCCGAAAATGCCGGGAAGATGAAATCAGTCACGAATTCTGTTTTCAGGTCTTCGATATAAACCTTGGACGCTCCGACCTTCAGCGCTTTTTCCTTGGCTGCGTTGAAATCTTCCTGCTGGCCGACATCGGCGAGATAGGCGACCACTTCATAGCCCTGCTCCAGCATCCATTTCAGGATGACCGATGTATCCAGACCGCCCGAATAGGCCAAAACGACTTTCTTTTTGCTCATTGTAACACCCCTTGTGCCGAATCAACGGTCGCTGCCGTCAGTCATAAAAAATATAGGGATATGGCTAGCAATTATAGTTGTTTTTCAGGCTGGGAAAATCAGCTGAGAAAATGCCCATAGTCATGACCATGAGGTGAAATCATTTATCATATTACGGCGGCTATTTGCTAAGCCAGAGCACCGGAAACGCCGAAAAATTCAAGCTGCCATTTGATTTCGTCGTCCGTCATCGGGTAATCGGTGCCTGACTTGGCGTACATCAGCTCCCTGCCCGGCACTTTGGCAAGGTATCGCTGGACATCAAGCGCAAGGCGCATCGGCACATTCGCCTTGCGGCACAGAGCGATAACAGGCTTTGGCTTGCGCGTCTCCAGCATCCGCTGGACGATTTGCGGATGGATGGCAGAGAGGTATGCCAGGGCATAGAGGGCGAATTCGGTGTCGTGCCACATCAAAGCGTCCTGGATGACGTCGGGGGTCAGGCGCTTTTCTCGCACGTAACGCTCGACGCGCGTGGCGGCCGCCTCGCTTTCTGTCTTTTCGCTGGTGAAGGCAACACGGCGCTTCACAATATCGGCAATGGCCTGCCGTGTCATCGGATCAAAGTCACTGCGCTTTTCAAGTATATCGAGGACAGCCTTATCAACGAAACCCGCAAGGCGATGCGCCAGATCGACAGATAATTCGCGGCGAAGGGCGATGGGCCGGTGCCATTCCGGGTAATCATGCGCGCGCTCGATAATCTCGGATAGTTTTTCCTCCTGCAGCGCGGTGCCAGGATTTTTGAGCAGAACTGCGGTTGCTGCGGCATCATCCATATCGATGATCGCAAGCGCCACCGTTTCGCTGACATGCACCCGCTCCGCAACGGTTGCCACCACCCATGGCGCGGGATGGTTAGAGAGAATATCGAGTATATCGCGGTCGGCAAGCGCAACGCAGAAACGTAAAATCGGTTCCGCCACGGCCCGCTCCACGTCGCGGGCAAGACGGGAGACGATTTCGGAGGGCGCTTTCGCGTAATCTTGCAAGGCATGAGACAGCGCCTTGCGTACCTCAATCACTTCGTCCTCGACAAGCGTGCCGATCGCCTGTACGGCAAAGGAATATAATTGCGCCTGTTCCTGTCCGGATAGCGTTGGCAGCAACGCGGCGACTCGCGAGGCGAGCATCACGCGCACATCGCTGTTCTTGTCCTTCGCCATGATATTTGCGGCATGGACAGGGGTCGATTTATTGCGCGCGACGGAGGTGCGCACTTCGACGCTTTCATTGCTTGCCAGCAGGTAAAGAATTTCTGGAAGGGTTTTTTCGCTCCGCGCGAGCGACAAAAGCTGTGCGTGCTCCCCG
This sequence comes from Alphaproteobacteria bacterium, assembly GCA_029266795.1. Lineage (GTDB taxonomy): Bacteria > Pseudomonadota > Alphaproteobacteria > Micavibrionales > UBA2020 > JAPWJZ01. The sequence continues at coordinate 10,421 of JAQSWE010000048.1, forward strand.
CTATCGAGCTTGCGCTTTTGCGCCTCGTAACCGACATCTTCATCGGCAAAGATTTTTTTAAAGAAAGACAGCATTTACAAGCCCTTGACCTCTACGATAGTACAGGCGAATGATTAAGAAAGGGTAACAGGCCGGTCAGAAGGTTTTCCGCACGATAAACAGCAGGCTGCGGCCATTCATGGGGATGACGTTCTGGACGGTGAAGAACGGACCTACCATGTCACGTTCCCCGTCAAATGCATTGTAGATGCCCAAAGAGTAGTCAGCGCCCAGAAACCAGTTGTCCGCCGTGATGTTCACGTTGAACAGGTTATAGGAATCTGCATCGCGCAGGCCGAGGGTTTTCCGCCGCCCCACGAAAATATTTTCGACGGCGAGTTTGAACCTGTCAGCAAAAAAGGGCTCCATGTAGCGCAGCTTGGCGACATTCTTGGGTGAATCGACCGGCCCAAAAGCGGTGCCGGTGTGCTCCAGATACTCTGTATGGTTATAGGAAAGTTTCGCTTCGCGACCGTTGTCCCATTTCTTTTCCAATCCTAGTTCGACACCTGCGGATTTGAGATTGCCTGTATTGGTATATTTGCGGAAGTCGGGGCTGAGCGGGTCATTGTTCTTGTTCAGGACGTCGGTGAAGACGTTATAAAATGCGGAGCCGTTGACACGGTATCCGTTGCTGCCTTTCCACTCGACGACAGCCTCATAGTTCTTGATATGCTCCTCCTCGTTATCCGGGTTGGCGGCCCAAAAATCGAAGGCATCATAGTCGCGCTCATACACGTTCGGCGCGCGGAAAGCCGAGCCGTAAAGCAACTTAACCGTCGTCGAAGGCTTCGGATTCCAGATCAGACCGAGGCGCGGATTGAGCTGGACGTTGTCGATCATGTGATGCTGGTCGAGACGCAGACCCGCGCTCAGGACTAGGTTGTCGAGTATCTGGTAAGAGTCCTGCGCGAAAAGGCCGCTGCGCAACCCGCTGCGGTCCGTATCCTGGTAAACGGCAAAAATATCCGAGTCATACATTCTCTGGTGGAAATCGTACTGGAATTCCCCACCTACCACGATTTTATGGCGGTCAATCGCCGTCGTGACATAGGTGGCCTCTGCCCCCGCCCATTGTCCGGCATATGTCGTAGATTCAATGTAAGGGCCGAAGAAACTATAGGGATATTGCAGCTTGGAGTCGTAGGACTGCAGATAA
>JAQSWE010000278.1 GCA_029266795.1 Alphaproteobacteria bacterium
GCCGTGTCGCTGCTCGCCGGCTGCCAGAACGCCCCGCCCGACACCCAGACGCCGCAGCTTGTCTTCGACACGCTGCCGCAGATCAGCATGAATGTCGCGCGTATTGAAATCGTGGACGGCTACCAGCCCCCCATGAAAGCCCCGAACGTCGACCACCTGTTCAAGCAGCCGCCCCGCGAAGTGGCGCGCCGCGTGCTGGAAAAGCAGTTGGTCGCCAACGGCTCCAACCATACGCTCCGCGTGATTATCGAGGACGCGTCCGTCATCAAGAAAGACTTGCCCGTATCGCAGGGCTTCACCGGTTTCTTCTCCAATGAAGAGTCGGAAGAATACATCTCCCGCGTCTCGTTGAAATTTCAGCTGATCGCCGACGACACTGCCGACCGCGTCGTCGCCGACGCCTTCGTGTTATCGGAGCGCACCCAGACCCTGCTCGAAGACTCATCCCCCGCCGAGCGCGACATGGCTTTCTTCACACTCGACGAAAACATCATGCAGGACCTGCGCAAAGGCATCGAGGGCAGCGTGAAGCGAACGTTTGGGTGGAATTAAGTTTGTGCACTAGGGATATACTTTGGACATATCGCAGGCATCCAAATCAACGATAGCGAAGATGGTTTTGTTCGCCGGTATAGCAGGCATATTTCTTACATGCGTACTGGCAATCCCGATGTCCGTTATCTATGAGATTTTGGACGACTGGTCTTGGCGAAATCCCATGGAGCGTCTGCCTGCCATTCTTAAAGGCATGTTGTCCGGAGTACTGATATTTCCCATCGTTTTTCTTTTAGCATCTCCCGTAATTGCCGTGTCCATGGCCATTGCTGTGATGCTCAGGAAGGTAATTGAGAGGTTTTTAATTCTTTTTAGCGTTGTTTCTGCGTTTGGGATGGCGATAGCAATGCGTAGCATCGCCGAAGATAGTAGAATCGCGGGCGACCGAGAACCTTTCTCGATCACAATCACCGGTGTCGATATTCTGGCATGTTTGATTGCGGCGGTGTTCTTTTTAATAGCTTTTTATCATATGGCTGCGCATTACGCAGTCAAAGATCAGAGCTCAACCCCGCCAGAACCTCGGCATCAGGACGACCAGTAGCGTCAGGAATTCGATCCGCCCGAACAGCATCGCGAAGGACATGATCCAGATCGATGACTGGGGCAGGTTGGCGAAGTTGCCCGACGGGCCGATAAGGTCGCCGGTGCCGACACCGGTGTTGGAGATGGCGGAGATCGCGCCGGAGAATGCGGTTTCGAAATCAAGGCCGGAAAGCTGCAGCGCCACGCCGATCACCAGCCACGACATGATGAAGATGAAGAAAAACCCGGCAACGGCGGACTGCACCGACGGCTCTACCAGCTTGCCGTTGTAGCGCACCTGAAAGATGCCGTGCGGCGTCATCAGTTTCGACAATTGCTGCTTCAGCATCAGGAACAAAATCTGCAGGCGGAAAATCTTGATGCCGCCCGCTGTCGAGCCGGAGCAGCTGCCCATGAAGATGGAAATAAAGGCAATGCCGACCGCGAAATGCCCCCAGTCGCTATGGTCGCCGTTTACGAAGCCTGTCGTCGTGATATAGGACACGGTCAGGAACAGGGCGCTGCGCAGCGCCTCCAGCCCTTGCATCTTGTCGGTATGGACCAGCCACCAGGTGCAGGTGAGGGTCATGAGGGCGATAAGGGTAAAAAACACGCGTACCTGGCTATCTTCCCAGATCGCGCCCCGGTCCCCGCGCAGGAAGCGCAGGTAAAGGACGAAGGGGATGCCCCCCATGATCATGAAGACGACAAGGATGAGTTCGATCAGCGGCGAATTGAACCAGGCGATTGCCGCGTCATGGGTCGAGATGCCGCCCGTCGAAATTGCCGCCATGGCATGGCAGAGCGCATCGAAGCCCGACATCCCCGCCGCATAAAGGAACACGCCGCACAGCGCCGTCAGCATGGTGTAAATAAGGCAGATGAACGCCGCCATCTGCGAGGCCGATGGCATGACCTTCTCGATCTGGAAGCTCTGCGTCTTGAAGATCTGCATGCCTGAAATCTGCAACAGCGGAAAGACGGCCAGCGCGATGATGAGGAACCCGATACCGCCGATCCACAGCAGCATAAAGCGCCACAAAATGATCCCGCGCGGCAACGCGTCGAGACCGGTGATGGCGGTCGAGCCTGTCGTCGTGATCGCCGACATCGCCTCGAAAAATCCGCCGGTGAAATTCATCTCCGCCTGCGAAAAGACGAAGGGCAGGGCGCCGAAGCTCGCCATGAAGACCCAGCCGAAGGTGGTCAGAAGGAATGTCTCGCGCAGGGATATCTTGAAGCCCTGCTGGCGGTTCATCAGCACCAGCGCAAGGCCGATGAAGGCGGTGACCGCCTGCGCGCTGGCGAAAACCTGCCAGTCGGCGGAATTGTCGGCGAGGTCCACCGCGATCGGCGCCATCATGGCGGCCGCAAGGACGAGGAGGAGAATGCCGTTGACGTAAAAGACCGGGCGGAAATTCATGGCGTCAATTGACCTGTTTTTTTCCGGCGGGGCTGTCGAGCGAGAAGGCGGGGATCGCGACATCGAACATGCGGCCGCCGGTCGCTTCCATCGCATAGCTGCCCTGCATGATGCCGGACGGGGTCGAAAGCGGGGTGCCGCTAGTGTATTCGAATGTCTGCCCCGGTTTCAGCACGGGTTCCTCGCCCACCACACCGGGCCCGCGCACTTCCTGCACGCGGCCAAAGGCATCGATGATCTTCCAGTAGCGCGTGCGCAGCTGCACGGTTTCCGGGCCGTTATTTTGAATGCGCACGGTGTATGACCAGACCCAGATATTGCTCTCGGGCTGGGATTCATGGTCGAGATAAGCCGGCACGACCGATACAGTCACATCGCTGGTGGTGGTTGTGTACATGCCCCGAAATATACTCCCGTTCCAATGAAAAGCCAAAAGGAAAGGGGGCAGCGCATGGCACAAAAAGAAACCGGCCAGTTGCCCGGCCGGTTTCCTTTATTCGGTACGCTTTAACGAAGATTACTCGAGGGTAATCTGCGCGCGGCGGTTTGCCGGTTCGCGGACGTTGTCTGCCGTTTTCACGAGCAGGTCACTTTCGCCGCGGGATTCGACACGGACCATTTCCGCGGACAGGCCGCGGGCGATCAGGCCGTCACGCACAGCGTTCGCACGCTTGACGGACAGTTTTTCGTTGTAGTTGGTCGAGCCCGAGCTGTCTGTGTGGCCGATGATG
>JAQSWE010000049.1 GCA_029266795.1 Alphaproteobacteria bacterium
ACGTCTCCGCCTATCCATGGGGCGCGCATTATGTGCCGCTGCTGACGGATGAATCAAAAGCGGTGCGGAAACTCTTCCGCGATTTCGGCATCATCACGGGCGACGACGAGAAAGGCCGCGCAATCTATAACGAATACTACCTCTGCTCCGACCCGCATGAACGGCTTTACATGTTTGGCCGCTGGCAGGAAGGGCTGCTGCCGCAGACGGGCGCGACCGATGAAGACCGTCGCCAATATGACGCCTTTTTCAAGCATCTCGAAGGGCTGCGCGGTGTGCGCGGCAAGGACGGCAAAAAGCTGTTCGCCATTCCCGTCGATGACAGCTCGCAGGATGCCGACTGGCTCGCGCTCGATAACATCACCATGCGCGAATGGATGGTACGGGAAGGTTACACGTCAAAATACCTGCAATGGCATGTCGATTACGGCTGCCGCGACGATTACGGCGTGACGCTCGATGACACTTCCGCCTGGGCGGGCATCCATTATTTTGCGGGACGCTCTGGCGTGGCTGCGAATACCGATGACAGCAATTTCGTGACATGGCCGGAAGGCAACGGCTTTCTCGCCAAAAAACTGGCCGAGCCGCTCGCCGGTAATATCACCACACAGGCGCTGGTATTCGCGGTCAGGCGCGAGGGCGAGGGCGTCACCGTCGATTACCTCGACCAGAAAACCGGCGCGGCGCATCGCATTTCCGCCCGCAGCGTCATCATGGCGACGCCGCAATTCGTCTCGGCACGTTTATTGCCCGAAGTATCGGCGGAAAATTTCAGCTACGCCCCCTGGGCGGTCGCCAATATCACGCTCGACCGCCTGCCGGAAGGCGCGGGCGCGGAACTGTCATGGGATAACGTCGTCTATGACAGCAAATTGCTGGGCTACGTCGTGGCGACCCATCAGGGGCTGGCGGCGCGCCCCATGCGCACTGTGCTCACCTATTACTGGCCGCTCAGCCATGCCGCACCGAAACAGGCGCGGGAGGAGGCGCTCGCGCGCAAATACGAAGAATGGCGCGATATTTTCCTCGGCGAGTTGCTCGCGGTGCATCCGGAGCTGAAGGGCTTCGTGAAATCTCTTGATGTCTGGATCTGGGGCCATGCGATGGTGCGCCCGGTGAAGGGGTTCATGTGGGGCGATGCGCGGCGCAATACGCTGAAACAATCGCCGCCCGTCTTCTACGCTCATTCGGATATGAGCGGCATTTCGATTTTCGAGGAAGCCTATATCCACGGTGTGCGGGCGGCGGAGAATGCCCTGAAACATCTTGACCGTAAATTCGAGAGCGAGCTGTAGGCCATGAAACAGCAACCCTGGATCGCCTCGCGCGGCATCGACCTCGGCTTTATCATCGGCCCTGCCTTCGTTGTGACGGCGGCCGTCGTGCTGTTCCGCGATAAACTTGCGGCGGTCGACGGCACGCCGCCATGGCTCTGGCTGCTGCTGGTCGTCGGTGTCGATGTCAGCCATGTCTACAGCACCCTGTTCCGGACATATTTGGATAAGGAAGAATTGAAAAAACGGCAGGCGCTTTATACGCTTGCGCCGCTTGCGGCATGGGTCGGCGGGGCGTTGCTCTACAGCATCGATGCAATTGTCTTCTGGCGCGTGCTGGCTTACCTCGCCGTGTTTCATTTCATGCGCCAGCAATACGGTTTCATGATGATCTATTCCCGCAGTGAGCGCGACCGCCCGCAATGGACGCGAAAAATCGATCAGGCCGTCATTTACCTTGCCACGCTGTTTCCGCTCGTCTACTGGCATGTGCATCACCGTGCCTTCAACTGGTTCGTCGCCGGAGATTTTTTTAGGATTGACCTACCGCAGCTCGGTCTTGCCGCGGGCGTTCTGTTTGGCGTTGTGCTGCTCGCCTATATTGTCAAGGAAATCCGTTTTTCGATTGCCGAGAAGAATATCAACGTGCCGAAACATCTTCTGCTGCTGGGCACGGCGCTGTCATGGGGCGTCGGCATCGTGGTGTTCAACAGCGATATCGCCTTCACCGCGACCAACGTGATCGCGCATGGTATTCCCTATATGGCGCTGATCTGGGTTTTCGGGCGCAACCAACGCGATCTCGAAAAAACGCCCTATGTGCAGCCCCGCATTTCCAGCCTGTTCCAGTGGAAATTCGTGCCTATATATATGCTTGCGCTGTTCGCGCTGGCTTTTATCGAAGAAGGGCTGTGGGACGGGCTGATCTGGCGCGAGCACGAGGCGTTTTTCGCGGCGTTTCGCGCGTTGCCACAGGCGGTTTCGGAGGATATTATGGTCTGGCTGATTCCGCTGCTGACCTGAAGGATTCGGAATGGAAAAAGATATTGTTCTATCAAAAATCAAAGGCGGCTTGACGGAGGATTTCGTGGCTCCCGGCATGCACCTGCTGATCGATTTCTGGGGCTGCGCGAATATGCAGGATGAACAGGGCATCGGGCAGGCGCTGCGCCGCGCCGCCGCCGATTGCGGCGCGACGGTTCTCGACGTCCATCTTCACAGCTTCGGCGCGGGCGCGGGCGTTACGGGCGTCGCCACGCTGGCGGAATCGCATATCAGCATCCATACCTGGCCCGAAATAGATTATGTCGCGCTCGACGTATTTGTCTGTGGCTCCTGCAACGCGTATAAGGCGCTCGATGCGCTGGTTGACTATTTCCAGCCGGTGCGCCAACAGCTGACCGCGCATGAACGCGGCGTGCCTGCCATCGCCGAAGCGCGGGCGACCGCATGACCGACGAACCGCAAAAATCCGCGCCGCATGCCTGCTGCGGCGGCCATAGCCATTCGAAGCCGAAACCCCATGCGCCCATCGTCGTGCCCGTCGGCGCCGACGTCAAAACCTCCTATATCTGCCCCATGTGCCCCGGCGTGCGCAGTGCTGTACCCGCGTCCTGCCCTATCTGCGGCATGGCGCTTGAGCCCGAATTTGTCACGGCCGAGGCCGGACCGAACCACGAACTGGAATATATGCGCACCCGCTTCTGGGGCGCTGCGGTCCTGACCATCCCCGTCTTCGCCATCGAAATGGCGCGCCATTTCGGGCATAACGCCGATTTTCTGGCGCCCAGCTTTGTCGCGCGCCTGCAAATGGCCTTCGCGACGCCCGTGGTGCTCTGGGCGGGCTGGCCGTTTTTCCAGCGCGGCTGGCAGTCTGTCCGCACCGGCAACCTGAACATGTTCACGCTGATCGCCCTCGGCACGGGCGTGGCATGGACCTACAGCATGCTGGCGGTACTGGTCCCCGGCATCTTTCCGGCGGGCTTCAACGGCGAACACGGCCTCAACATCTATTTCGAATCCGCCGCCGTCATCATTACGCTCGCGCTGCTAGGGCAGGTGCTCGAACTGCGCGCGCGCGACAAGACAGGCAGCGCGATCCGCGACTTGCTGAACCTTGCGCCCAAAACCGCGCGCGTTATCCGCGACGGCGCTGAAGTCGAAATCAAGCTGGAAGACATCGCCGTCGGCGACCACCTGCGCGTCCGCCCCGGCGAGCGCGTCCCGGTCGACGGCGTGATCGTGGAGGGCGCGAGCCATCTTGACGAATCCATGCTGACCGGCGAGGCGATGCCGGTTGCAAAAGCTTCGGGCGACGCCGTGACGGGCGGCACGTTCAACCGCGAAGGCAGCTTCATCTTCCATGCCGAAAAAGTCGGCCGCGACACCATGCTGGCGCGCATCGTGCAACTGGTATCGGAAGCGCAGCGCAGCCGCGCGCCCATCTTGCGACACCCATGTCGATCATGACCGGCATCGGGCGCGGCGCGAAGGCGGGCGTGCTGGTGCGCAATGCCGAAGCGCTCGAGATGCTGGAGAAAGCCGATGTGCTGGTGGTCGACAAGACCGGCACGCTCACGACGGGGAAACCGGCGGTCACCGCGCTGCTGCCCGCCGGCGGTTACAATGAAACCTCACTCCTCTCGCTGGCGGCGGCGCTGGAGCAGGGGAGCGAACACCCGATCGCGCAGGCGATCACGCAGGCAGCATCCGCGAAAAACCTGCCGCTGCCTAAAATCACCGGCTTCACCGCCATTCCCGGCCGCGGCGTCTGTGGCGACTGGGAAGACGAGGAAGTGATGCTCGGCAACGCGGGTCTGGTCGACGGGATCGACTTTTCCGCGTTTCAGGCGCAAGCCGCCAAACTGCAGGCGGATGGCGCAACGGTCGTTTATCTCGCCGCCGACGGAAAACCCGCAGGGATTATTGCCGTCAGCGACACGGTCAAGGCCAATGCGGCGGAATCCATCCGCGCGCTCAAAATGCAGAACCTGCGCATCATCATGCTGACGGGCGACGCGCAAGGATCGGCGGATGCGGTCGCGAAACAACTCGGCATTTCCGAAGTCTTCGCGGGCGTGCTGCCGCATGACAAGGCGCAAGTCGTGAAAGACCTGCAAAAACAGGGCAGGCTGGTGGCGATGGCGGGCGACGGCGTGAATGACGCACCCGCGCTGGCGCAGGCCGATATCGGCATTGCCATGGGGACGGGGTCCGACATCGCGCTGCAGAGCGCGGGCATCACGCTGCTGCATGGTGACCTTTCGGGAATCTTACGCGCGCGCAACCTGTCGAAAGCGACCTTGCGCAATATCCGGCAGAACCTGTTCTTCGCCTTTGTCTATAACGCGGCGGGTGTGCCGGTTGCGGCGGGCATCCTCTACCCCTTCTTCCACATCCTGCTCAGCCCCATCCATGCGGCGGCGGCGATGAGTCTCAGTTCGCTGTCGGTGATTCTGAATGCCCTGCGGCTCAGGCGCGCGAAAATCTAAAAAACGACTGTCGCAAACGTCACATTCGCGTTATGGCTGTCGCCGTTTTGAAAAAAGTTTTTTTGGCGCAACCTATTCCGCTGACTCGGCAAAAGCCTGTCACAAACGCGTTGTCACCAAAAATTACCTTGAAACTTGAGATCAAAGTTGAGAGAATTTCCATAGGCTCAAGAAGTGCGCGCGGGGCAGGACCAAGCCCTAACAAGCTGAAAATACAGAAATCCAATAAAATATTTCGTAAAATCATGGCAATAAGCAGGCGCGGATGGCTTGCCTTTTCACGCCTTAAAGCTAGGATTTATTAATACTATCAGGCTACTATCTGACAAGTACCCATAACAAACCTGCGAGGATTTAAGAATGTCCGCAACGCCCGCCGACCTGTCGGCCAACCCGCTCGTCAATGTTCCGTCCTACCCCTACGGCGCGCCGCCGCTCGACATCATCAAGACCGAACATTTCCTGCCCGCGATCGAGCATTACATGTCGGAAGCGAAGCAGCAGGTTGCGGATATCAAGAACAACCGCGCGCCGGCCACGTTCAAGAACACGATCGAGGCGCTGGAATTTTCCGGCCGCAACCTCGGCCGCGTCACGACCATTTTCGGCAACCTGGCGGGTGCGGCAGCCGATGACAGCCTGCGCGCCATCGAAACGCAAGTGTCGATCCTGGGCGTGCAGCACGGCAATGACATCATGCTGGATGCCGATTTGTTCAAGCGCGTGAAGGCCGTCTATGACGACCGCGCGAACCTGAAGCTGACGGCCGAGCAGTCGATGCTGCTGACCGAAACCTACAAAATGTTCGTGCGCTCCGGCGCGAACCTCGACGACGCCAAGAAAACCGAGCTGCGCGCCGTCGATGAAAAACTCGCCGAGCTTGCGACCACTTTCAAGAACAACACCGTCAAGGGCACCGACGCCTTTGAAAAGGTCATCGAGGACGAAAAAGAACTGGTCGGCCTGCCCGACCGCGTGAAGGCGATGTACAAGGATTACGCCGACGAAAAAGGACTGACCGGCAAATGGCTGATCAAGCTGTCGCCGCCGCCCATCGATATCGCGGAATACAGCGAAAACCGCGCGCTTCGCGAAGAAATCCACAAGGCGCGCACGAATGTCGCCTTCGGCGGCCCGTTCGACAACCGTCAGGTCGTGCTGGACATCGTCGCCGCCCGCCAGAAAAAGGCGGAACTGCTGGGCTTTGCCGACTACGCGTCTTTCGTGCTGGATGACCGCATGGCGAAAAACCCGAAAACGGTCATGGATTTCCTCGACCGCAACGAAGCTGTTTACAAGCCCGCTGCCGAAGAATTCGTCAAGAAAGTCGCCGATTACGCGCAAAAGACCGATGGTATTACCGAGCTGAAGCCGTGGGACATGGGCTATTACAGCCGCAAGCTGAAGGAAGAAGCCTTCCAGCTCAACATGGAAGAGCTGCGCCCCTATTTCGACCTCGAAGCGGTGCTGGAAGGTCTGCGCAAGCATGCCGAAAACCTGTTCAACATCGACATGAAGCAGACGACCGGCAAATACCCCGTCTATCATCCCGATGTGAAGGTCTATGAAGTGACCGACAAGTCGACTGGCGAGATGATCGGCCTCTTCTACGGCGACTTCTACGCCCGCCCCGGCTCCAAGAGCAACGGCGCGTGGATGAGCATCTTCCGCAACCGCGGGCTGAACGAGGAAGGCAACAACGACTTTTCCATCGTGACCAACACCTGCAACTTCGCAAAACCGACGGAAGAGCATCCGACGCTGCTGTCGATCGACGAAGTGCGCACCGTGTTCCACGAATTCGGCCACGGGCTGCACGCGCTGCTGGCAAAGGGCGATTACCAATCCCTGACCGGCACGAACGTGAAATGGGATTTCGTGGAACTGCCCTCGCAGCTGCAGGAAAACTGGGCGAAGCAGAAGGAAACGCTCGATACCTTCGCCAAGCATCCCGAAACGCAAATGCTGCTGCCCGCCGATGTCATCCAGAAAATCAACGACATGGAGAATTTCGACGCGGGTTACATGGGCCTGCGCCAGACTTTCTTCGGCAAGCTCGACATGAAATGGCACACCACGGATTCCAAGACGATCAAGAACGTCGAGGATTTCGAGGATGCCGTCATCCGCGACACTTGGGTGTTCCCGCGCGAATACGGCGTCGGCACGCAATCGACCAGCTTCGGCCACCTCTTCGGCGGCGGCTATGCGGCGGGTTACTACAGCTATAAATGGGCGGAAGCGCTGGAGGCCGACGTGTTCTCGGAGTTCGAGAAAAAAGGCCTCTATCACCGCGAAAGCGCCGATAAGCTGAAGGAGCATATCTACGGCCGCGGCGGCACCGCCGATCCGGCGGAGTTGTTCCATGCGATGATGGGCCGCGAGCTCGACCCTGACGCGCTGTTCCGCAGGGAGGGGCTACTGCCAGAAGACGGCCTAAAAAAGCCGGCGAATGGCAACGAGCCTAAGAAGCCGCCCGCGATCAACACGGGCAAGTAAGCTCCCGACAGCCAAATAAAAAACCGGCGCTGATAAAATCAGCGCCGGTTTTTTTTTTTGAAGCTGTTTTTTAATCCGTCGCGCGGGAGCAGCAATCGGATTCTTTGGACGACAAACCGTCCTGCTGTTCGGGCACGCGCGAGATGCGTTTCATCAGGATGGATGCGCTACGGGTGGAGAGACGCGATGCGGTGATGCGCATCTCCTTGGAATCTTGTTCTGCGCGGGCGGCGGAAGAGGGCGATGTCATGAGTGCCTGCCTTTCTTTGATTGTTGCGTAGAGATGACAGGATAACCCGTATCGTGTTTTTTGTCTGCCGTTGATGCGGCAGATTCTTATAACATTGTTGCGTATTCGCAGGATTTTTGACGAAATCAACGATGGTGCAATGCAGCAGTTGTTTATGCCGCAGTGTTGCGCAAATGCGCGAGGATGAATTGTTGCGTTGCGTCATCTGCCAGCGCAGGCACATGACCTGCACCCGGCACGATGTGAATTTTTGCATCAGGCCGCAGCGTTTTGAAATCATCAATTTCCTGCGCGGTGCAAAGATCGGAAACACCGCCCGCAATCAGCGCGACGGGGCAGGGGATCAGCGGCAGGGCCGCGCCCAGATCGATATCGGCTTTCAAATCGACAAGCGCGCGGCGCACCAGCTTCGGGTCGTAGTGATAAATGAAACCGTCGGGTGTTTCGCGCAGCTGATGCTGTGCGTAATGGCTCCACACTTCCTGCGGCACGGGGCCAAGCGGCAGGTTCTGGCGCAGGACGTCTTCGTATTGCGCGCGGTTGGCGAAGACAGGCAGCGTTTCGCTTAAATAATTGGTGATGCGTTTCAGCGCGGCACCGTTCGGTTTATGCGTGATGTCGTTCAGCGTGAGGGACTGGAAAAATCCCGCATCGCCCTTCAACGCCATCACCATGGCGATCAACCCGCCCATGGAGGTGCCGATCCAGTGCACGCGAGAGAAGTTCATCTGCACGAGGAAGCTTTTAAAAATATCGGCATAGACCAGCACGGAATAATCATCGGCATTGTCCAGCCAGCCGCTATCGCCGCGACCCGGCGCGTCGACGGAATAAAAATCATAGCCCTGAGCGGAGAGGAACGCGCCGATGTAATCGGCATCGCGCTTCTGCCGCGTCAGGCCGTGGACATAGACGACAGTGCCGCGATGATCGCCCGCGGGACGGAAGCGGGAATAGGCGAGCGTGATGTCGCGGCCCTGATGCGCGGCAGGCAGGGTGACGGTGGCAAGCTCGGGGTCGTGGATGTCGCGCTGCAGCAAGGTATTTACTCCGTTAAGATGAACCGCCGCCCGCGCCGGAATTCTAAAATCGCGCAGGCTGCGGCGTTTATGGAATGGCGTCTTATAAAGTTCTTAACCGCCGCACAGCATAATCAGTATCATGAATGCAGGGAGTTTTTCAGCATGAAACAGCGCATCGCCTCTTTCGTTATTCTCGCCGCCGCTGCCATTTCGGGCCGTGCGGAAGCCGCCGGATTTTATTTGCAGGAACAAAGCGTCAGTCAGCAGGGATCTGCCTTCGCGGGCGCGGTCGCCAACCCCGAAGACGCATCCACGGTCTTCTTCAACCCCGCCGGCATGACGAAGCTGAACGGCCCGATGATTTCGGGCGGCGTCAGCGTGCTGGTGCCGGAAACGGAAATCGCCAATACCGGCTCGACCGCCGGCCCCACGGCGGGCGCGGCAGCGGCTTATGCAGGATCGCCGGGCGGCAACCCGTTTGATCCGACGCCTGTGCCCAGCTTCTACGGCGTTTATCCGCTGGAGGGCGGTAAAGTCTGGCTCGGCCTTGGCGTCAGCTCGCCCTTTGGTCTGGCGAATGATTACGGCGAGACATGGTTCGGTCGCTACGATTCCACGAAAAGCGAATTGCTCAGCATCAACCTCGCGCCTGTGATTGCGTATAAATTCAACGATAAACTTTCCATCGGCGGCGGCCCGAATATCCAGTACGTCAAAGCGCGCCTTGAAAACGCGCTGCCCTGCCCGACGGCGATCTGCGGCGGCGCGGCATTTACGCCCGGCACCGACGGCTTGTCGGTCCTGAAGGGCGACAGCATCGGATACGGCTTCAATGTCGGCGCATTGTACGAGGTGAATGACCGCACGCAAATCGGTCTTCATTACCGCTCGAAAATGGACCAGACGGTGGATGGCGAGGTGGATGTCTCGGGCTTGCTTGGGCCTTTGGCAGGCCAGAACGGCGTGCGTTTTGCGGAAGCGGAACTGAAACAGCCTGATATCGCCAGCCTTGGCTTCGCGCATAGATACGACGACCGCCTGACCATCCTCGGCTCCGCCAACTGGTTCGGCTGGAGCAATTTCGACGAAATCCGCGTGGAATTTGATACGGGCGGCCCGGACGCGGTAACGCCGGAAGATTTCGACGACAGCTTCTCCTTCGCGCTCGGGGCGAAGTGGCAGCAGGACGAAAAATGGACCTTCCGCGGCGGCGTGCAATACGACCAGACGCCGACCACGCTGCCCGACCGCAGCACGCGCACGCCGGACGGCGACCGCTACTGGCTGTCGCTCGGCGCGACCTATGCGGTGAATGAAAAACTCTCGCTCGATTTCGCGGCATCGCACCTGTTCATTACCGACGGCGATATCGCGCTGACGAAACGCTTCTATGCCGGATCGGCCGTCGACACCACCGTCAACGTGAACGGCAAGGCGGAGAGCAGCGTCGAAATCTTCTCGCTGCAGGCAAACTGGAAGTTCTGATGTCCCTGTCGCCATCCATGCGCATCGTCAACGGCTGGCGTAACGTCAAGGGCCGCTGGGACCTGATGATGTTCCTCGCCAAATGGGATCCGGATTACCGCAAGGATGTCATTATCACCTTCCTCGCCTGGTTCCTGCTGATTTATTCAGCGCTGACATGGAACACCTATTACGACTGGATCGCCATGGCCGTGGAAGCGGGGATCATTATCGTGCAGGTGGGCGGCGAAATGTCGATCCTGCCCGCTGATTACCGACCCTCGCATGGCGGTGTGCGCTACACGGTGCAGCCCAGCACGCATATCGCGTACGAGGAGTTGAGCTTCCTGATGTCTGGCGTCTATCCGGCGGAGCAGGAGGAGGCTCTGGGCTTCCGGAACCCGATTGCGTCTCTTGCCATGTGCCGCGAAAGCCCGCTGGTGAGCAACAAGGTCGACGATATCCTGATGACGCGCGAAAACCTGCGTTTTACCGTCGATCCCGGCGAGGCGAACCATATCCGCTCCCGCCACCAGCTGCGCTATATCGCCATCCGCGTGGCGAACAAAAAGCAGCACACGACCAACGGCGCGAAGCTGGCGATGTATGACATGGCCGATGCGCTGGTCGGCGACAGGCCGGTCGTGATGCGCAAATCCTATTACTTCGATGCACTGCTGACGGCGGAAGCCTTTCGCAGCCGCATCTTTCGCAACAATATCAAGGGGGAGAAGGAAGTCTATACCGACATGACGACTTATTTCCCCGTCAAGGAAGAAACCATCGACGGGCGTGATGCGGTGCGTTTCCTGCCTGACCTTTATAAAAACGTGTCGGGGCATATCGGGATTACAACGATCCTTGTGACTGAAAACAACCGCGTGGTGATGCTGCATCAGGGCACGACGAAGGCGATCGGCGCACATACGGTGACACTGGGCGGTTCGGGCTCGATGAATTTCGGGGATATGGAGATCGTCAACCGCCCCGATGATTTGCGCGCAGGCATCGCTTACGGCATGGCGCGCGAGATGTGCGAAGAAACAGGGATGCTGAAATGGTTTCCCGAGGTGCAGCGCAACACCATGGTCACGGGATTTTTCCGCTGGATCGACCGCTGCGGCAAGCCGGAATTCGTCGGCCTCACGCGCGCGGGCGGCGTGCCGTTTTCCAAGCAACAGGCCATCGACAGCGACGAGGTGGTGAAATACGACGAAGTACCGGTGACGCTGAATACGCTCGACGATTTCCACAAGGTGCTGGCATGGCTGCGCGAGCACAAGGTGAACGTCGCGCTGTCTTCGCTGATGGCCTTGCACCGCATGACGGTGATTGCGGGCTATACGGGGGCGGCGGCGGATGATACGCAACGCCTTATACATCAACGGGTTTCCGAGTTCCTGTTCGGCCCGCTGGCTTACCTTGACAAGACGGTCGCCAAACCCTATTCTCTGGAAAATAAAAAGGCCTGATTTCAATACAGGCACTAGGAGGGGTTTATGGCGCAGGACAAGGGTGTCCTTCTTATATTTGATCTGGTTTCCACGTTGACCGATGCGGGGCCGCGCTATGTGCAGGCCTTCCTTGATGTGACCGAAAAGGCGGGTTTTGGCCGCCCTGATCCCGCAGCCGTCATGGACATGCTGGGCAACAAGAACTTAAGCGAAATCACCGATACATTTGCAGGCGGCATGGACGCCGCGGCCAAGAAGGAATTCATGGCCGAATGCAACAATGCCTGCGACATTCTCTTACGCAAGCCGACATGGAAAGAAAACCTCTTCCCGAATGTGCGGGAGGCGATTGAATCGATGCATCTGCGCGGCATTACGCTCGGCATCTATACCGGCACGCGCGAAGACGCGATGGCGGCGCAGCTGAAATATCACGGCATCGAACGGTTGTTTAACGCGGCCTATTTGCGCGGCAAAAACAATGAACGCGACGCGGGCAAGAAAAACACCGAACTCAAGGCCGAACAGCTGCAGTCGATTGTCGAAGAATTCCGCCGTGCGCAGGGCAACGATAAAGCGCCTGTGATCGTGATCGGCGATTCCGAGGCCGATGCGAAGGCGGCGGAGCGCGATGGTTTGTATTTCGTGGGCTTCGCAACCGACGACCACAAAAAAGATGCGCTGGTCAAAGCGGGGGTGAAGGATATCGTCACCGATTTCGGCGATGTGCCGGACCTCGTGGACAGGCTGATCCGACCGCCTGCGAACGACAGCCATCCCAAGCCCGGCATTGGAAGAAAATTTCAACCTTAAGCCTCTGAGCAACAAGGCGATAAACAGCGTTGACAGGACCAGCCTGCAACGATACTATTTTACATATCTTATTTATATCGTGGAGGCTACAGCATGGCGAAAGCCCTGAGTTTACCCAATGGCGTGCGCGTTGTGACAGAACAGCGCCCCGGCACCGGCACGGTTGCCATGCAGATTTACTTGAGATCGGGCGGCATCGATGAACCCGCCGAAGAAAGCGGCCTCACCAACCTGATGCAGGAAGCGGCGCAGACCGGCACCACCACCCGCACGCGCAACCAGATCGCCGACGATGCCGAAACGAAAGGCACCCCCATCCAGAGCTTCACGAACATGGAAGTCACCATGTTCAAGACCAAGGCCCTGACGCGCAACGCGGGCGACGCCTTCGGCGTACTGGCGGATGTCATCCTGAACCCGACTTTCGACGCGGGCGAGTTGGAACAGGTCAAGGAACAGATTGTCCAGAGCCTGCTGCAGCAGAAAAAATCCCCCGCCGCTGCCGCCGCCAATAAATTTTTGGAAACCGCCTTTGCCGGGCAGAGCCTCGGCCAGAGCTCGGAAGGTACGCCGGAACTTGTGGAATCCTACACGCCCGCGCAGCTGAAGAAAAAACACGCCGAATTGCTGTCGCGCCCCGGCGACATTATCGTGTCCTTCACCGGCGACATTGACCCTGCTGTGGCCGAAAAACTGGTCGCTGACACCTTCGGAAAATTGCAGGGCGGCGCGAAAGCGGCATCCCCGAAGGCGACCTTCACGGCCGGCGAATACCGCGAAGACAACGACAGCAATCAGGTGAACATCAATCTCGGCTTCCGCGCGCCCGACGGCAATGATTCCGACCGTTATGCGGTGATGCTGTTCAGATCGGTGCTGGCGGGCGGCATGTCGTCGCCGCTGTTTCAGGAACTGCGCGTCAAGCGCGGCCTTGTCTACACGCCGGCCGCGAAATACGGGCAGTTCGACAATGCGGGCTTCTTCTCCATCGATAACGGCACCGGCCCCGGCAAGGCGGGGGAATTGGTGACCGCCGTCATCGAACTGCTGGGCAGCGTTGCCCGCGACGGTTTCCCGCAGCAGGACATCGATCAGGCGCGCGACCGTTTTATCCGCGCCGTGCGCAACAGCACCGAAACACCCGATGCCGCAGCCGGATACAACGCCAACCAGATCATGAAATTCGGCGCCGTGCTGGGGCCGGACGATCTCGAGAAAAACTTAAGATCCGTGACAGCGGATGATTTGCGCCGCATCGCGGGTAATATGCTGAAGGACGGCGAATTCGCGCTCGCCGCCGTCGGCCCGCTCGCAACGCTGCCGACGCAGGCGGAGCTGAAGAAACTGATGCAGGATCAGGTGGCGGGCATCGATATTCCTGTGAAAGCGCCTGCCGCGCCCGCAGTCACAGCGGCCTTCAACGCCGCTGCAACTGCCCCCGACAGCTTCGGCGCGCCGCAGGTGACGGTGCTGCCCAACGGCCTCAAGGTCATCACGGTGGAACGCCCCGGCCCGTTGTCAATCGGCGGCTGGGTGGGTGCTGGTTCCGACCATGAAACGCCGGAACTGGCGGGTGCCACGCACCTGAACGAACACATGATGTTCCGCGGCACGCCGTCTTACCCGTCCGGCACGATTGATAAAATCGTCGAGGGCGAAATGGGCGGCGGGTTGAACGCCTACACGTCGAATGATAAAACCGTTTATTACTTCTATTCCCTGCTGCCTGCGCATCTGCAGAAATCGGTCGATATCATCGGCGAGATGATTTTCCAGGCGGATATCAAGCAGACCGAACTGACCGGCACGCCCACTACGCGCCCCGACGGCACCATCGACCCCGGCAAGGGCGAGATCGAGGCCGTCATCGAGGAGCTGAAAATGGGCCGCGACAAGCCGGGCCGCATCGCCTATCAGCAGATGATGGCGCAGGCCTATGCCGGATCCACCCATGGCGAAACCGTGATCGGCACCGAACCCGTGCTGCGCGCCATGACGGCGGAGATGCTGCGCGATTACCGCGATGAATTCTATTCGCCCAATAACGTGATATTCGGCGCGGCCGGCCCTGTGAAGCATGACGATTTCGTGAAGCTGATCGAGCAGAAATTCGGCCACCTGCAGCCTACCAATTTCCCGCCGCTCGCCGTGCCGGAATACAAGGGCGGCACCGCCTCGTCGGAGCACAAGGCAGCGCAGATGGTGACCGTGCTGCTCGCCGCCAACGCCGTCGATACGGCGCATCCGGATGCGATCGCCTATGACGCGCTGGGGGAAATCCTCGGCGGTGGCTTTTCGTCGCGCCTTGCCAAGGGTGTGGTGAACGGGCAGCTGGCCTTGGCGGCATCGGCGGGACTATCGAATTACCGCAACGCGGGCACCTTCATGTTCCAGGCATCGACCGCGCCCGAGAACGTGAAGCCGCTCATGCGCGAGCTTTATGCCGAACTCCGCCGCCTGCCGGGCGATGTGACGCAAGCGGAGCTCGACAAGGCCAAGGGCATGCTGGAACTCTCTTTGCGCGGCGGATATGAAGAGAACAACGACATCATCGACGCTTACGCCGTCGACCTGCAATCCGCAGGCAAGCTGGTGACGGAGGAGGAGAAGATCAAGGCGATCAACGTGCTGACGCTCGATGATATCCGTCGCGTGGCTGCGCAGGTGCTGGCGTCAAACCCGACGGCATCGCTGATCGTCCCGCCCGGTACCGACCCGAAATTGCTGCCGAGCCATGCGGAAGTCGTGGCGATGCGTGATGACAAGGATTGGCAAAAACCGGCTAATACGAACAAGCCGAAGCCGCCGCAGGCCGCCTAGGACAGCCACATGTCGCGCGTCGGCCATTGCC
>JAQSWE010000050.1 GCA_029266795.1 Alphaproteobacteria bacterium
CGGAAAGAGAGGTTGCCGGTCAGCACTGCCAGCGCATAGCCGCGGTCTGGATCGGGCGCATCACGAAAATACTGCGTTATATAGGCGATTTTCTGGTTGCGCGAGGGGGTGAGCAGCAGCGCGTCGAGGAAGGCGGCGAAAGTTTTCATTCGGCTTCCTCTTCTTCCTCGCGCCCCTGCAGGTGCAGCGGCGCTGCCTTTAACCCCTGGCTGCGGCACCAATGCACCAGCCCGTCTTCGCGTCCATGCGTGACCCAGATTTCGGGCGCGCCGGTATCCCTGATCGTCTGGGTCAATTCGTTCCAGTCGGCATGGTCGGAGATGACGAGCGGCAATTCGATGCCGTTCTGCTTCACGCGCTGTTTGACCGTCATCCAGCCGGACGCCATGCCGATGATCGGCTCCGTCAGCCGCCGCGACCACACCTCTTTCAGCGCGGAGGGCGGGGCGAGGACAAGCTGGCCTTTCAGCGCGTCTTTCGGAAGACCGGTCGCCTTGCGGAGATCGCCGAGGTCGATGCCTTGGCTCTGGTAAAATTCGCACATCGACACCATCGCGCCATGCAGGTAAATGGGCGCGTCATAGCCCGCCTCCCGCACAAGGCTGATCAGCCGCTGCGCCTTGCCGAGCGAATAGACCGCCATCAAATGGCTCTGGTTGGGGAAGTGGGCGAGAGAGCGCACCAGTTTCCGTGCTTCATCCAGCGGGTTCGGGTGCTGGAAAACCGGCAGGCCGAAGGTCGCTTCGGTCACGAAAATATCGCACGGCACAGGCTGGAAAGCGGGGATGCTGCGGTCGGGATAGCGTTTGTAATCGCCGGATACGCAAATGCGCTTCCCTTTCCTCTCTAGCAAAATCTGCGCGCTACCGAGGATATGGCCGGCGGGGTAAAAGGTGGCGGTCATGTCACCCATCGTCACCATCTCGCCGTAGGCAACCGGCTGGAACTTTTTCGCGCATTCCGCGCCGTAGCGGAGCTTCATGATGCCGATGGTTTCAGGCGTCGCCATGACTGCGCCATGGCCCGCGCGCGCATGGTCGCTGTGGCCATGCGTAATCAACGCTTTTTCAACCGGATAGGGGGGGTCGATATACGCACCCGTCGGTTCTATATATAAATCATGACGCAAGAGCTTCATTTACCTGACATGGTGCCTATCCCCTTGAAAAACAAGTCGGGAATGAAAAAAGCTGCCTCTGCCGTGCCGCAGCTGGACGGCTGGCTGGCGCGCCATGGCTGGCAATGGTTCCCCCACCAGCTGGAGGTGCTGAAAGCGGCCCGCAAAGGGCAGGATGTGCTGCTTTGCGCCCCCACGGGGGCCGGCAAGACGCTGGCTGGGTTCCTGCCCGCATTTGACGCGCTGCTGGCCACAAAAGAGCGGCATGGTCTCCATACGCTTTATGTCTCTCCGCTCAAGGCACTGACGGTCGACGTGCACCGCAATATCGGCCGCCCGGTCGAGGAATTGGGCTTGCCGGTCAGTTTCGAGACCCGCACGGGCGATACGCCGTCCTCCAAGCGGCAGCGGCAGAAGACGAAGCCGCCCGATATGCTGATGACGACGCCGGAATCCCTCGCGCTCCTCATCTCCTATGACAATGCCCCCGCCTATTTCAAAAACCTGCGCTTCGTCATCGTGGACGAGCTGCATGCGCTGATGGCGTCGAAGCGCGGTGATTTACTTTCGCTGGGCCTCGCGCGGCTCAAGGCGCTCGCCCCCCATGTGCAGTTTATCGGGTTGTCGGCGACCATCCCAGATCCCGAGCTTGCGCGCGACTGGCTCTGCGGGCCGGACGGCACGATCGTGAAAGCACCCGCACGTACGCAGTCGCAAATCCAGATACTGAAATCCGAAAAGCGCATTCCATGGGCGGGGCATATGGCGCTCTATGCGCTGCCGGAGGTTTACGCGGAAATCGCCAAGAGCCGCATGAGCATCGTCTTCGTCAACACGCGCGCGCAGGCGGAATTGATTTTCCAGCATTTGTGGAAGCTGAACGCCGAAAACCTGAAAATCGGACTGCATCACGGCTCGCTGGAGCCGCAGCTGCGCCGCAAGGTCGAGGACCATATGGCGCGCGGGCAGCTGAACTGCGTCGTTGCCACATCATCCCTCGACCTGGGCATCGACTGGGCGGAGGTGGATTTGGTGGTGCAGATCGGCGCGCCCAAGGGCATCAGCCGGCTGCTGCAGCGCATCGGGCGCTCGAACCACCGCCTCAACGAACCCAGCCGCGCGCTGCTGGTGCCGACCAACCGTTTCGAATGTATTGAATGCCAAGCAGCGGTGGAGGCGATTGCGCATCACGAACTGGACGGCACCGACAGCCGCACCGGCGGCTTCGACGTGCTGGCGCAGCACATCATCGGCACCGCGTGCAGCGGTCCGTTCACGCCATCGGTGCTGTATGACGAGATTTGCCGCGCATGGCCGTATCGCACCCTGAGCCGCGAGGATTTCGACAAGACGCTCGCCTTCGTCATCGATGGCGGCTATGTGCTGAAGGCCTATGACCGCTTCAAGCGGCTGGAGCTTGACGAGAACGGCGATTATCGCCTCGCCGACGCTAAATTCGCGCGGCAATACCGCATGAATATCGGCACCATCGTCGAGGCGCCGATGCTGAAGGTCAAGCGGGGTCGCCAATACCTTGGCATGATCGAGGAATTTTTCGTCAATAACCTCTCCCCCGGCGATAGCTTCCTTTTCGCGGGCGAGGTGGTGCAGTTCGACGGCTTGCGCGATGCGACCGTCATGGTGTCTCGCACGCGGGCGGAGTCGCCGAAAATCCCGAGCTATGACGGCGGCAAACTGCCGATGACAACGCATCTGTCGTTGCGCGTACGCGAGATGCTGCAGAACCCGAAAGGCTGGGGCGGCTTGCCGGAGAATGTCAGCGACTGGCTTTCCCTGCAGCGCGAAAAATCGGCGCTGCCGGGCGCTGATCGGCTGCTTGTCGAGGTGTTCCGCCGTAGCGGGAAATATTATACGGTCATCTATCCCTTCGCAGGGCGCGCGGCGCACCAGACGCTCGGCTTCCTGCTCATGCGCCGCTTGTCGCGGCGCGGCCACAAGCCGCTGGGGTTCGTTGCGACCGATTACGCGCTCGCCATGTGGTCGATGCGCAAGCCGGACGATATGGACTCGCTGCTCTCCGTCGACCTGCTGGGGGAGGAGCTGCATGAATGGCTGGCCGATACGCCGCTGTTGAAGCGCACCTTCCGTGAAGCAGCGGTGGTGGCGGGCGTGGTGGAGCGGCGGCATCCTGGGCAGCAGAAGAACGGGCGGCAGATGACGTTCAGCTCCGACCTTATCTATGACGTGCTGTATAAATACGAACGCAACCATATACTGCTGCGCGCCGCACAACAGGATGCGACGCGCGGGTTGATCGATACGGGCCGCCTCGCCAACATGCTGCATGACATGCAGGGGAAGCTATTGTTGAAGGAACTGGAAACCGTATCGCCGCTTTCGGTGCCGCTGATGCTGGAAATCGCACGCGAAAGCGTTTCCAAAAAAGAGGCAGGCGAATATTACCTCGAGGATCTCGAGAAAACACTGCTTGCTGAAGCGGGCGTCGGGGCAAAAAAATGATCGTCATGCTGAACGGCCACGCGATTTTCCTGCACTCCTCCGGCGTTGCGCTATGGCGCGAACATGGCATTGCGGTCGTGGCCGATCTGCATCTTGAAAAAGGCTCGCATTTCGCGAAACGCGGATTTTTCCTGCCGCCCTATGACAGCGAGGAAACGCTGGCGCGGCTCGCGGGTGTCTGCGCAGCGGAAGCGGTCCGGCAGGTGGTGATCCTCGGCGACTGTTTCCACGACGCGAAGGGCTATGCGCGGCTAAGTGATGCCGGCCGCCGCGCCTTTGCCCGCCTGCTTGACCTTGATGCGATCTGGATCAAGGGAAACCATGACGGCGATTTCGTGCCGGAGGGACTGACGGCGCATGACAGCTACCAGCGGGACGGCATCGTGGTCCGTCATGAATCCCGCGCGGATTCCGCAGCCGGCGAAATCAGCGGCCACTTTCACCCGAAAGTGCGCATCGCGCAGAACCGCACGCGCCTGCAGCGGCCCTGCTTCGTCGAGGATGGTTTCCGCCTGCTGCTTCCGGCTTTTGGCGCTTACACAGGCGGGTTGGATGTGGGCAGCAAGGCGATACGAAGCTTGTTCGGAAATCCGTTCAGGTGCCATGTGCCGGGCGAAAACCGCGTCTATAGTCTGGGCGTTTGGAGAGAAGGGGCCTAACTGATTCCCGCGCGCATCGTTTTTTCTGATTTTTATAACCTATTGTATTCAATCAGGAATGCGCTTGATCAAAAATCCCCCAGTTGCCGTAACTCTTTATTAAGGGTATATTAATAATACATTAACCAACAGCCGGGGACGCATGAGCGATCGTATCGACAGCCGCAAACTGACAGACATCCTGCTGGATGATGCGCAGACGCTGTTCGTGACATCGAAACCCGCGATCCGTTACTCCATCGCGACAGCGCTGGCGGCTGCGGGCGGTTATATGTTCCTTCACTCCCCGCCCTTCGACATGACCTATGCGCTTGTCTATGCGATGATTGCGGGCGTCTATGCTTGGGAACTGTCAGCAGGTCTCTTCGTGATGCTGGCGATCTTCGCCATTTTCAAGTTTCTCGCGACCCTGCCGCTTGCCGTTGCACTGCTGGTGGTGATCGTCGCCTGCGCCTTTATCGGCCTTTAATCAACAACGACCGGCGCACCTTCCGGATCAAATGTCAGCGCGCATTCATAGGCGCCGTTCTTCACATAGCCCAGCTGGTTCGACATGATCTGCGTACGCCCGATTTTCTGGCGGTCGCATTCATGCGTATGGCCGTAGAACCAGAAATCAGGCTGGTATTTATTGATGATCGGCAGCATGTCGAATGAATTGAAACCGGGGGTCAGGACGCTGCCCTTGTAAATCGTGTCGGGCGGCTCGCAGGGCGCATGATGCGTGATGATCACGCGCGGGCCGGTGACGGGCGTTTCCAGCCAGTGCAGCAGCTTCTCCTTGAAGGCGTCATGCAGGGGCAGCGTATCCGCAGGTACCATCAGCACGCCCGCATCCGTTGTGATGACTTTATAATCGTGCATGCGGGTCGCGGCAATTGCCATCGATTCTGCATTCGCGCCGTTATAATCCGTCCACATCGTGCCGCCGAAAAAATTGATACCGCCGATAGTGACGGCCTCGTCGCGCAGCAGCCGGACATTCGGCAGGTTTGCGGCCAGCCATTGCTGGAAGCCATCGATCAACTTCGTCAACGACTTGCCGTCGTAATATTCGTGGTTACCCGCGACATATAATACAGGCTTGGTCCAGCCGTTCAGGAAAGCTTTCAGCGGCTCCGGCTGGCACATGTTCAGGATATCGCCCGACAGGATCATCAGGTCGGCATCCGACTGCGGAGCTTTCAGGTCTTTGGTGTATTCAAGGTGAATGTCGCTAAAGCTGATGATTTTCATTGCGGTGTCATTTTGTTGTTGGGTTTGTTGACAGCACCGATGAACAGCACGGTACCGGTCTGCACATCCTGCAGCGCGAAGACGAAGGAGCGATCGAATTTGATATTCACGGTCTTGGGCGGGGCGGGCGCCATGGCAGATCCCGCCATCGTCATTGTCGTAACGGCGGCAGCTTCACTGCCTTCCTCATCCGTCTTGAACACGATGTCGTGCGACACGCTGCTGATGAATAGGGCTTGAGATTTTGCATCGACCATGTGGCGGAAATCGGCCTGTCGGGTAAAGGCGGTCTTAATCCCCATGTTTTGCAGCATGGGCACAAGATCGTGATGCTGCTTGATATCGATATGCGGCAGCTCGACAGTGCCGCGTGCGCGCTCATACTGTGAATCGTTCAGCCAAGCGGGCATCATCATGTCGCCCTGCGTCGCTAGCCAGTCGCGTGCAGAAACCTTGGCGTCATTGGGCCGCAGCAGGACGAGGCGCATCGTTTGCGCGTTTTCGGTGCCATAGGTGAGTGAGACGGCTTCATACGCCTCGTTCGACATAGCGCGGATGTCGCCGGCATGTTCGTATTCCTGGTGCATCATCGGTGTTTTGAATTTCGCACCGCCATCCGCGGTGAAGATTTTTTCTTCCGTCAGCGCCTTGTCGAACGGCATAACCCATTTGCCCTTGAAGTAAAGCGCGCTGGCCAGCACGATCGCATCGTCGGGGTTCAGTTGCTGGATGACCTTGTTAATCAGGCCCTTGGTGTTTTCAGAGACCCAGTTGTTGATTTTGTCGACAACGGCTTTGTCGGTGAAATCCTCGTTGCTGATTTCTGCGCCGAAATTTTCCTTTGCGCCGCTCGTATACCCGTCCGAGAGCGTCGCGGCCTTTTTATTAACCCAGATACCGTTCGCGGTCAGCAGATCGACATGGCCCTTATTCGCGTTGAGAATAATATCATTGAGTTCCTTCAGGCGGGGCGATGCTTCCTTGGCGATATCGGCGTTCTGGAACAGCGCGGACGAGAATTCGTCATGCGTCGCGCCGACTGCCCCCGATCCCGCCAGCGCCATGTTGGTGTAGACGTTATACGGCGAGAGGATGATGTTATCGGACTTGTCTTCCTGCTTCGCAATAGCAGACTGCGCCATTTTCAGTGTGACCATATTGGCGTTCAACTCGCCGCCCGCCGGAATTGCCATCACAAGCGCATGCGCGGCGGTCGCGGTCGCCAATAATGCGGCAGCGGCAGTGATAAATTTTTTCATGATTAAAATTCCCCGTTCGATAATCCACTGATGCGGATTATCGGCGGTTTGCCTGCGTTGTGCAACAGGGCAATGTCTTTAGACCAGCGGCGCTTCGCCTTTGGCGCGCAGCATTTCCTTCACCTTGGTCGCGGCGTTGTGGACCATGTCGTCGTCGGTGCCGCGCAGGATGATGCTGAGGCTGGGGGTCTGGTACATATGCGGATAGCTGCCGATCTCGATCTCGGGGTATGCTTTCTGGATCTCGCCCAGCTCCTTGCCGATATCGCCTTCCTTCATGTTGCTGTCGATGGTGATGCTGGTCAGCATCGGGCCGCCTTCGATCATCGTTTCCACATGATTGAACATCGCCTGCATGATTTTCGGCACGCCCGCCATGACGAACACGTTGCCGATCTGGAAGCCCGGCGCGGCGCTGACGGGATTGTCGATCAGCACAGAGCCCACGGGGAGTGTCGCCATGCGCAGCCGCGCTTCGTTAATTTCGGTGCCGCTGTTTTTATAGTAAGCCTCGAGGCGTTTTTTCGCGTCGCCCACCACGACATGCGCAACGCCAAAAGCCTTCGCCATACATTCCGATGTAATGTCGTCATGCGTGGGGCCGATGCCGCCCGTGGAAAAGACATAGGTGTATTTTTTGCGGAGCGCGTTCACAGCCGCGATGATTTCATCCGCCACATCCGGCACGACACGTATTTCCTGCAAGCGGACGCCGCGCTGGGCGAGCCGCTTGGCGATAAAGGGGATATTCGCATCCACGGTCGACCCGCTGAGGATTTCGGACCCGATGATAAGGATGGCGGCGGTGGGATTGTCTTCGGTCATTTTATTGCTCCATTTTTCACCTGATTTAGCACAAGAAAGCGGCTCATCTGGGGGTACGCATATCCGTAATCGATATTTTCCTTGTTTTTGGCACCGGTTGTCGCCATTTTACCCTCATGAACACGCAAAAAGACTTTACATATAACGACGAAGACTACGGCAGCGATGATGATTTCCTCATCCACGCGGCTGCCGACTTCGAAGGCATGCGCAAGGCGGGCAAACTCGCCGCCGAGACGCTCGATTTCATTACGCCCTATGTGAAGCCGGGCGTGGAGACTCAAGCGCTCGATAAACTCTGCCACGATTTCATCATCGACCACGGCGCGATACCTGCGCCGCTGGGCTATAAAGGCTTCCCCAAATCGACCTGCATTTCGATCAACCATGTCGTCTGCCACGGCATTCCCAGCGAGAAAAAGCTGGAAGAAGGCGACGCGCTGAACATCGACGTCACCGTGATCGTCGACGGCTGGCACGGCGACACCAGCCGCATGTATTTCGCGGGCGAGAAAATCCCCGTGAAGGCGAAGCTGCTGGTCGAAGCCACATATGAATCCATGATGCGCGGCATCGAACAGGTGAAGCCGGGCGCGACGCTGGGCGATATCGGTTACGCGATCCAGAGCTATGCCGAAGGCAAGAAATTCTCCGTCGTGCGCGATTTCTGCGGTCACGGCCTCGGCAAGACGTTCCATACGCCGCCTTCCGTCCTGCATTACGGCACGAAGGGCGCGGGGCCGAAACTGAAAGCCGGTATGTTCTTCACGATCGAGCCGATGATCAATATCGGCGGCTATCAGACGAAAGTACTGTCGGATGGCTGGACGGCGGTGACGAAAGACAAATCGCTGTCGGCACAGTTCGAGCATTCGCTTGCGGTGACCGACACCGGCTATGAAATCTTCACGTTGTCGCCGAAAGGCTACACGAAGCCGCCTTATGCCTAAGGGCGAAAAAATCACCCCTGAAATTTCCCATGACGGCCACCGCGACCGTTTGCGCGGGCGGTTTATCCGCTCCGGCACCGGCGCACTGGAGGATTACGAGCTGCTGGAACTTGCGCTGTTCTCCGCCATTCCGCGCCGCGATGTAAAGCCGCTGGCAAAGCAATTGCTGGTGCGCTTCGGCAGCATGTGCGGCGTGCTGGGTGCAACGGTCGATGACCTGCAAACAGTCAAGGGTATCAGTGAGAACACGGCTGTTTTCATTAAGACGATCCACGCCCTGCAGCTGCGCACGCTGAGCGAAGAGATCAAGGAGAAGCCGATCCTGACCAGTTGGCAGAAACTGATCGATTACTGCCATGCCGCGATGGCGCATGAAAAGCGCGAGCATTTCCGCGTGCTGTTCCTCAACAAGAAAAACCAGCTGATCGCCGACGAAGTGCAGCAGGTCGGCACCATCGACCATGTGCCTGTCTATCCGCGCGAAGTGGTCAAACACGCCCTCGACCTCGGCGCGACCGCCATGATCCTCGTCCACAACCACCCGAGCGGCGACCCCACGCCGTCCGACGGCGACATCACCATGACCCGAGAGCTGGTCAAGGCAGCGAAAGCCATGGACGTCATGGTCCACGACCACATCATCATCGGCAAATCCGGCCATACCAGCTTCAAGGCAATGGGGCTTATGTAGGGCCGGTCGGGGAACTTTTCTTTTACAAATAGGTTAGCCGCTTCAGGTAACCCTGTTGAAAAGGAACATCCCATGCTCCGCTATGCCATTATTTTCCTCATTCTCGCGCTGGTCGCGGCCGTATTCGGCTTCGGCGGCGTGGCTGCTGTATCCATGGATATTGCCCGCCTGCTCGTTATGGTCTTCCTGGTGCTGTTTATCGTCACCCTGGCATTCCATGCCCTGCGCGGCAAAGCGCCGCCCGTCTAAAAAGACGGTTCGGCCAAGAACTAAGCCCGGTGCATATCCTGCACCGGGCTTTTTCTATTTAACCCTTATTTAAACTATTGATCTTTAATGGAATTAATTTTACCAAGGATCGAGTGCCAAGCATCGTCTTATCAACAGGCAGACCAAGGGCAGATCATGATTAATCGGGACGACGAGGAGCTGGTTTCAGAAGCCCAGTCCGGCAACCGGCGGGCGTTCGAAGACCTGTTGGAAAGGCATTACGGGCTCATGTTCAAGGTGGCATACCAATGGTGCGGGATGCGCGAAGACGCCGAGGATATCGCGCAGGATGCGAGCATTAAACTCGCCCAGAACATCTCCGGCTTCATGTTTGAATCCGCCTTCACCACATGGCTCTATCGCCTCGTCCTCAACTGCGCGAAAGACTATTACAAGGCGAAAAACCGCCGCAACAGCCGCGAAACGCCGATGTATGAAGACGCAGTTTATATATCGGAAGACCTGACGCCGGAACAGAAGCTGTCGCATAAAGACACATTAAAGGCCATTTCCGACCTGCCTGAATCATTGCGCGAAACCGTTATATTGGTGTGCTGGCAGGGCATGACCCATGCCGAAGCCTCCGATGTGCTGGACTGCGAGGAAGGCACGATCAGCTGGCGCATCCACGAAGCGCGCAAGAAAATCGCCGAAACGCTCGAGATCAAAAAGGTGAAACGTCATGGATGAAAAGCAACTGAACGACATGCTTTCCACCGTGAAAGCGCCCGCGCCGAATGACAACAGCCGCAAAGCCGCGATTTCCGCCGCCATGGCCGCATTCGACAAAAATTCCGAATTATTAGGCCAAGGAGATGACGACAGCGATCGTCTGACTGACAGGAACAACAAAACTGTCAGGAGAAGTCTCATGCAAAGAAGTCACAGAGTTTCAGGTTTGGCCGGCGGCGTTGCGCTTTGTGCGCTGGTCGCAGTGCTGGGGATGCCGTTTTTTACGCATCAGGCGGAGGAAATTTCTAATTTTTCGCGCATAACCGGCGCAGGCACTGACCTGAAGAACAAGGTCGGCACGGGTTATGAAGATCAAGTTTATAAAAAGGCGATCGAGGCGGAAAATGCCGCGAAAGCCAAGGAAGCGATGGCGCGTGGTAGCAGCGCGATGCCGGTACCGATTGCACCGAGCCAAAATGAGCAGCTTTCCGTGCCGCCTATGGCTGCGCCTACCGCAAGTGATCCTCTCGCCGAGTGGCGTCAAAAGGCCGAAAGCCGCCGCTTGAGCCTTGAGAGCGAAACGGCGCCGCCCGAAGCCGATGATGCCTCTGGGAAAAGCCAGCTGGCGAGTGGCCGCGTGGAACAAAGCCGTTCCGTGCCGCAGAAGATGGAAGCGAAGAAGGCGAAGGACGGCAGCCGCGACGACATGGCCTCGCGCGCCAAACCTGCTGCCGAAATCGTCGCCCCCAGCGTCAGCGCACCCGCGCCCCGCGACCGCCTGGTCGTGGTGCCGGAGCCGCGCCCTGTGCCGTATCAGCAGCCCTATTACAATGAGGGTAACAGCGAAAGCTTCCCCGATTTCGTGGACAATCCTGTGAAATCGACGGCAGCGGAACCTGTCTCGACCTTCTCGATCGACGTCGATACGGCTTCCTACGCCTTCGTGCGCCGCTCGATCAATCAGGGCCAGTTGCCGCCGAAGGGTTCGGTGCGTCTGGAGGAGTTGATCAACTACTTCCCCTACAGCTACGAACTGCCGGCGAAAAACGAAGACCCGTTCAAGCCGACCATCGCCGTTTATAAAACGCCGTGGAACGCCGAACATAAACTCGTCCATATCGGCATCAAGGGCTATGACCTGACGGATAAGCCTAAATCGAACATGGTGTTCCTGATCGACACGTCGGGCTCGATGAACAGCCCGGATAAACTGCCGCTCGTCATCAGCTCGTTCAAGCTGATGCTCGACAACCTGAACCCCGACGATAC
>JAQSWE010000279.1 GCA_029266795.1 Alphaproteobacteria bacterium
CGGTTTCCGATACGCGCTTGCGCGCATGGTCGAGGCGGACATGGGTCTTGCCCATTTCAAACGGGCTGCCGTTGGGGGAAATCAAAATCTCTGCTTCGTGCTTGCGCAGATGCGACGCCACATCGGGGAACCACATGTCTTCGCAGGTCAGGATGCCCAGCTTCGCGCCCTTGAATTCCACGGGGAAGGGCAGGTGTCCGGCGGAGAACAGCCGCACTTCGTCGAACACGCCGTAATTCGGCAGGTGGCACTTGAAGCGCTTCGCCACGATCTGGCCGTCATGAATAAGAAGGGCGGTGTTGAACACCTTGCCCTGATCGCGCCATGGCGCGGAAATCACGATGCCCGCGCCGGTGCCGTCAATCTGCTGCGCCAGTTTCTCCACGCCCTTCATCACGCGGTCGATAAAGAACGGTTTCAGCGTCAAATCGTCGGTCGGGTAGGCGGTGACGATCATCTCCGAAAACACGATCAGGTCAGCCTGATTTTTATGCTTCTGGTATATATCGAGGATTTTTTTGATATTGCCGGAAATGTCCCCGACCGTGGGGTTCAGCTGCGCGGCGGTTATGGTGAAATGTTTTCCCATTTACACCTTCATGCCTTCGTCATCCGCCGCGTCGCGCTTGCGGACGTAATGCCCGCGCAGCTCGTCGGCGATCAGGAAGGCAAGCTCGAGCGCCTGCGACGCGTTGAGGCGCGGGTCGCAATGCGTGTGATACCGCTCGGACAAGTTTTCATCAGTGATCTTGTACGCGCCACCGACGCATTCGGTCACGTCCTGCCCCGTCAGCTCGAAATGCACGCCGCCGGGATAGCTGCCCTCGGCATAATGGATGTCAAAGAACTGTTTCACTTCGGACATGATGTTGCCGAATTCGCGCGTTTTATAGCCGCTCGTTGCCGTGCGCGTGTTGCCGTGCATCGGGTCGCAGCACCAGGTCACGTTATGGCCGGATTTCTGCACGGCGCGGATCAGTCCGGGCAGGTTTTTCTCCACCTTGTCATGGCCCATGCGGGAGATAAGGGTGAGGCGGCCCGGTTCGTTGTCGGGGTTCAGGATATCCATCAGCTTCAGCATGTCGTCAACCGGCAGGCTGGGGCCGCATTTGAAGGCGATCGGGTTTTTCACGCCGCGCAGGAATTCCACATGCGCGCCGTCCGGCTGTCGCGTGCGGTCACCGATCCACAGCATGTGCGCGGAAACGTCGTAATAATCACCGGTCGTGGAATCCACGCGGGTCAGCGCCTCTTCATAGGGCAGCAGCAGCGCTTCGTGTGACGTATAGAATTCCACTTCGCGGATCTGCTGCGAGCTTTCGCCCGTGATGCCGGCGGCGGCCATGAAGGCAAGCGCCTGATCGATACGCTCCGACAAATCGCGATACCGCTCCGACATCGGATGGCCCTTGACGAAATCGAGCATCCATTTATTGACGCGGTGCAGGTCGGCATAACCGCCATGCGCGAAAGCGCGCACGAGGTTCAGCGTAGCGGCGGACTGGTTATAGGCCTGAATGATGCGCTGCGGGTTCGGGCGGCGGGATTCCGGCGTGAATTCGGAACCGTTGATGATATCGCCCTTATAGCTTGGCAGCGTCACGCCGTTTTTCGTTTCGTTGCCGTCGCTGCGCGGCTTCGCGAACTGTCCCGCCAGGCGACCGACTTTGACGACGGGAACAGATGCCGAGAACGACATGATGATCGCCATCTGCAAAATCACGCGGAAGGTATCGCGGATATTGCGCGGATGGAATTCGGCAAAACTTTCGGCGCAGTCGCCGCCCTGCAGCAGGATCGCTTCGCCAGCGCCGACTTTCGCCAGCGCCTTTTTCAAACGGCGTGCTTCACCCGCGAAAACAAGCGGCGGATAATTCTTGAGCGTGTTTTCAACAATCTTCAGCTCGTCCTGATTGTCGTAGATGGGCAGCTGCATCGCGGGCTTCGCGCGCCAGCTGTCGGGAGACCAGTTCGCCGTCGGTGCAGTAGGGGCAGCAGAACTTTTTTCGACAGCTTTGATTGCCAAGACAGGACTCCAACCATTTGATTTTTAACCAGTAAAATTATATGCGGTGTTACTGATTCTTGACAAGCGCAGCCATCAGGCTTTTTTCGATGCCGGCGATTTTGGCGCGGTGGATAATCTTGAGGCCGAAACTGTCTTTCACATAAAATACGTCCACCGCGCGGCTGCCGAAGGTCGTGATTTTGGCGGCGGAGATCTGCAAACCATCATTCGTGAGGGCTGATGTAATGTCGTAGAGGAAGCCCGCGCGGTCCTTGCCGTTCACCTCGATCACCGTGTTGCTCGCGCTGGCGTTATTGTCAACGATCACGCGGGGTTGCACGGCAAAATGGCGGCCTTTTTGCGGGGCGGTGCGGCGGCGTTCCGCAATCTCGTGGTCGAGGTTCAGCGTGCCGGCCAGCGCGGCTTTCAGCGTCTTTTGCAGGAAGGCGTTATTGTCATACACATGGCCGCGCAGGTCCTGAATCTGGAATACGTCGAGTGCCATGCCATTCGTCAGGGTAAAGATGCGCGCATCTACAATCGACGCACCCGCCGCCGCCATCGC
The DNA here is from genome assembly GCA_029266795.1 of Alphaproteobacteria bacterium. Lineage (GTDB taxonomy): Bacteria > Pseudomonadota > Alphaproteobacteria > Micavibrionales > UBA2020 > JAPWJZ01. The sequence continues at coordinate 2,574 of JAQSWE010000279.1, forward strand.
GCCCGAGAGCGTGGCGAAGAGGCCCTTGCGGTCGGGGGTGAAGACGAAGACTTCCGTAAAGTCCTGCGCTGCGTTGGGCGACACGCGGATGACAGTCGCTTCCTTGTCCGTATTCTTTTCAATCGCCTGCACGAAACCCGCAATCGCCTCGGGCGAGAAACTTAGCCAAAAATATTTAGGCGCATAGTCGGCCAAGTATTGCAGCGTCGGCGCGTTCTGCCCCACCAGCCGCCGCGTGCGCTTTTGCAGGATGATGAACTGATCATCATCGTCGCGGTCCTTCGGCGTGCCGGACATATGCTCGTACGTCTTGTCGTAGAGTTCCGTCAGCAGACCGGATTTCCAGTTGTTCCATTTATCCGGCCCGACCGCCATGATATCGGCGGTCGTCAGGATGGTCAGCAGCTTCAGCCGCTCCGGCGACTGCACATAGCCGACGAAATCCTCGATCGCCTTCGGGTCGTTCAGGTCGCGCTTCAGCGCCGTCATCGTCATGACAAGGTGGTATTCCACCAGCCAGATCACCGTTTCGGTTTCTTCCGGCGTGATGCCGAGCAGGGGGCAGATTTTGCGCGCCACTTCCGCGCCGGCTTCCGAATGCTTGCCGCCCGTCCCCTTG
>JAQSWE010000280.1 GCA_029266795.1 Alphaproteobacteria bacterium
CCCCCGCTATCATCCCCGCAATCATATATATGACGAGACATTGGTAATGGCAGACAGCCCCGCAATTCGGACCGATATTGCACCAAACACCGATTCCCCCGATGTCGCGGGCCAATCGCCGTCGCCCGAAAAGAAAACGGGCCGCATCCGCACCGCGTGGAATTCCACGAAACGCAAAGCCGCCATCACCTGGGCCTTCACCAAGGAATTGTTCAACGACCATACATTCTGGGTGAAAGCGCTGGCGGTGAAGGGCGGCGCATCCGCAATCATCGTCACCGGCCTCGTCGGCATCTCCGCAGTCATGAGCATGCCGCTGCTGGTGGCGGCCACGGGTATCACATTATCTGTCGGTTTGATCGGCGTCGGCCTTTACGGCATGGCGGCGGGCGGCATCAAGGCATGGGAAGGATTGCAGGACGTCTATGCCCGCACCATGGGCCGCGCGCCGAAGGAACACGTCTATAAAGAACGCAAGGATATGCTGCAAAGGCTGGGCGAAACCAAATTCTTCCAGAATATGAAGCATCACCGCATCGCGAAGAAAATCAGCCACAGCCATGCATGGCGCACGACGATGAAGTTCACGCGTAACCGCGAAGATTCAGTTCTGGGCGGTATCGCGGTCGGCGGCGCTGCCTTGTCGCTTGTCGTGGGCGCGGTCGCGCTGCCTTTCGTCGCCGTCGGATCGTTGCTGACCGTGGCAACCGTCTTCACCGTCAGTTCCGTCATCAGCGGCGTCAGCGGACTTTATTTCAGCATCACGGGCCTGCGCGAGGAATCGCGGCTGAAGCGCGAACACGCCGCGAAGCAGAAGGCCGCGAAGAACGCGCCGAAAATGGATGTAACCGACCTCGCCCCCATCGGCGCGCCGTTTGTGGAAGCACCCGCCCTGCCGCTGAACAAGGTATTGTCCGAACCGTTTAGCCATGCCGCGCAAACCGCGGTCGCCACCATCCTGCCGCCGCCGGCGAATGGCAACATCCAGCCGCCTGCCGCGAAAACGCCTGCAATCCCAGCCGCATAGATAGAATTTTGCCCCGCCGTTAAGGGTAAAGTTACTTGCCATATCGTACAATCATGATACATTGGCGGCGTTCACACGTATCTGATTGAGATGATTCAGTATTCCACGCCTCCCATGAAAGGGTTTTGACTTGGACAACGCGACCACAACCACGGCTCCGAAAAAGAAAACCCGCATCGCGCAGATGATGCTGCCCGATGTCGACCCGAATTCGGCGCTGTTCCCGCCCGACCAGTGGATCAAGGAAACGGCATGGGCCTTCATCCGCGACAATAAAAGTTTCCACCGCACCACGGGCGGCATCGCGGGCTTCGGCATCGCGGCGCTGACGACCGTCGGTATCGGCATCGCTGGCGCATTCGCGGTCACGGGCGCGCTGCCTGTCGTCGCCGTTGCCGCCGCCACGATTGGCATCGCCGGATTTTTCGCCAAGAAGACCGCCGATTTCGTGAAGCGTTTCAAGACCGAAACCTTCCCCGAGCTGAAAATGGATATCGGCAAGAAATACGTCGAATACAAAATGTCGGAACTGAAAGCCGCTTTCGACAAGAACCGCGCCGCATTGGCCGCGAAGCGCAAGGCCGAAGCGGAAGCGAAAGCCGCTGCACCGAAAGTTGAAACGCCGCCCTCTGAAATCAAAAAAGTTGAAACGCCCGCCGTTGCCGCGCCTGTTGCCGAGAAAAAAGAAGCACCGACAGCATCGGGCAAAGGCGCAATTGGTAACTGGCTGCTGAAAACCGCGCTCGATCAGGCGAACAAGAAAAAAACACAAGCACCCGCCGCGAATAACAACGCGCCGGAAGCCGACGTACAAAAACCGAAACGCGAACAACCGCCGCAGCCGTAACCGCTGCACTCAGGAGATTTGAAAATGTCCGGACATCACGTCACCGTCAAAGAAACGCATAAAGGCATTTTCACGCAGGAAGTCCAGTCGGGCAGCCATAAATCGACGACCGATGTTCCGGCGGAACTGGGCGGGCTCGATAGCGGCCCGAACCCGTATGATAAACTTCTCTCCGCGCTTGGCTCCTGCACATCGATGACGATCAAGATGTATGCGGATTTGAAAAAACTGCCGCTGGAGGGCGTGGATGTTTCGCTCACCTATAAAAAAGAACTGAATGCGGCGGGCGAGCTAGTGGATGTCATCAACCGCGATGTTGCCATTCGCGGGAACCTCGATCAGGCGCAGCGCGAAAAGCTGCTGGAAATCGCCAATAAATGCCCCGTGCACCGCACGCTGGAGAACAAGCCCGTGGTGAATACGGTGCTGGAACCGGCGGAGCCGGGCGACAAGCATGCCGCGCCCGCAACGCCCCCGCTGAAGCCGCGCTTCAACCCGACCAAGGCATCGCAGCAGCGCGCCGTCGTCGTGTCGTCGGACGGTGTCGGCAAATTCACGCAAGTGGTGACGGCGGGCAAGCATACATTCAAGACCGATGAACCCACGGAAGTGGGCGGGCTTGATTCCGCGCCGAACCCTTATGAAGAATTGCTGGCCGCGCTCGGTTCCTGCACCGCGATGAAGGTGCGCCGTGAAGCGAATTTGAAAGGCTACAGCCTTGATGACGTCTCCATCACCCTCGACCATGGCAAAGTCGACGGCGAGGGTGGCAAAAAAGTCGACGTGATCGGGCGCAGCATCAAGCTGCAGGGCAATTTGACCGAAGAGCAGCGCCTTGATTTGCTGGCCGCCGCCAACCGCTGCCCGCTGATGCAGACCCTCACCAAAGGCCCGCATGTGACGACCGCACTGGTGGAGTCCTTCGCGCCCCCAAAGCGTAACGCGGCACCAGCCGCGCCGCGCCCGTAACCATTATGGCCGTTCCCGACATCGCAGATGACGACGGCGTGACGCCGCTGATGCGCGCGGCGCGCGACAATGATTCCAGCGCGATTGTCGATATGGTCATGAACGGCCACCGCATCAACGCGGTCGACAAGACCGGCAATTCCGCGCTGATCTATGCCGCCAATAGCGGATCGGAAGAAGCGGCCCTGATGCTGATGTTCCACAAGGCGGATTTGAATGCCGTGAACCGGCAGGGCCAGACGGCGCTCATCATCGCCGCCGCCAACAAGATGCAGCCGATTGTGGAACGCTGGGCCGTGATGGGTGCGCCGCTCGACGCGCAGGAAAAACTCGGCGGGCGCACC
>JAQSWE010000051.1 GCA_029266795.1 Alphaproteobacteria bacterium
ACAGCGGCAAGGGCGAGATTTTTGAGCATAGGGAATTCTCCGGTCAGGTTGAAAATAGGAGCCTTATCAAGATAATCCGCGCATTGCTTGCGTCAACCCCCGGCAGCACCTATCCTTGTCCCAACAACGCAAAGGAAGAACATATGCAAAACGTCGGCTTTATCGGCCTTGGCAATATGGGATCGCCGATGGCGCAGAACCTGCTCAAAGCGGGCTATGCGCTGACCGTGTTCGACCTTGTGCCCGCCGCCGTGGAAGAACTGGTGAAGCAGGGCGCAACCCGCGCCGCATCCATCTCCGACGCTGCGAAGGATGCCGATATCGCTATCACCATGCTGCCCGCAACCGAGCACAGCCGGAAAGCCTATCTCGCACCCGATGGCGTGATCGCGCGCGCGAAAAAAGGCGCGCTGCTGGTCGACTGCAGCACCATCAACGCGGATGCGGCGAAGGAAATCGCGGGCGCGGCGAAGGAGCGCGGTTTTGCCATGCTGGATGCGCCCGTATCGGGCGGCACGGCGGGAGCGGCGGCGGCGACATTGACCTTTATCGTCGGCGGCGATGAAAATGATCTGGCGCGCGCACGCCCGCTGTTCGAAAAAATGGGCAAGAATATCTTCCATGCGGGCGACAGCGGCGCGGGGCAGATGGCGAAGATCTGCAACAACATGCTGCTCGCGATCCATATGATCGGCACGGCGGAGGCGCTGGCGCTTGGCGTTGCCAACGGGCTCGACCCGAAAATCCTGTCCGGCATCATCGCCAAAAGTTCGGGCCGCAACTGGTCGACGGAAGTCTATAACCCGTGGCCGGGCGTGATGGACAATGTGCCGGCGTCGCGCGGTTACACCGGCGGCTTCGGCACGGATTTGATGCTGAAGGATTTGGGATTGGCATCGGAAGCTGCCGCCGCATCGGGTGCCGACACGCCGCTCGGCGCGCTCGCCCGCGACATGTACCGCCGCCACAGCGCGTCCGGCAACGGCAAGCTGGATTTTTCCAGCATCGTGAAACTGCTAACGGCGATTTCCTAACGCTGTATCCGCTGCTGCAATGCCTTCAACCGGCGCTGGCGTTGTTCGCGTGTGCCTGCGTCGTCCTCGTTGCTTTTCTCGTTCCATCTCTCGCGGCGGGTTTCGGTTTCGCTACGGCGCTGTTGCACGGCGGCCTTGCGCTGCTCGGCCTTTTCCTTGCGCAGTTCCTGTTTTTGCTCGCGGTTCATGCCTTCTTTCTTCAGGCCTTTTCTTTCCTGCAGGCGCTCGCGCAGCTTTTTGCGCAACTCCATCTGTTTGGGCTGCATCTGCTGTATGCGTCCGCGTATCTCGCCGCCGCGGGCGAGTTTCAGGTGCTCGCGCAGGCGCTGCAGCCGGCCCTGTTTCCAGTCCTTGGGCGCAAGCGGCGCTGCACCGCGTTTGGCAATCATCGTGCCCTGGCCACGCTGCAGCCGCGTATTGCCGCCGCCCGATGCCACATCTATTGTGCCGTCATCGACATAAACGTCATAGCTGCCATCCGTATCCGGCGCTACGGTGATATCGGTGCCGCGGATGCCGATCGTGCCGGCGGGGCTGTTGATGCTGACATCGGGGTTTTCTTTTTTCGCGACCAGCCCGCTGACATAGCGGAAGCCGCCCTGCAGGACCGAGTAACGCGCCTTGTTCGATGTCGTATCTTCGGAATCGAACAGATACTCATCGACGCGGAAGCGCGAATTTTCCGCGAGCGTCCATTCTGTGTTGTCGGCCAGCAGGACGAACAACCGTGATTTTTCGCCCGTTGCCAGTATGTCGCCCATGCCGACCGTGTCGTTCAATTTCAGCGCAAAGGGCGCACCGCCGCCGCGCGAAATGGTCGCCGTGCCTTCGATCTCGACGACCGTGCCGATGGTATCTGCCTTCGCAAGACCGGGAAATAAAAGAACAAGGACAGCGAAAAAGGCAGCAAAGATGCGAAATGTCATGGTTCTGGGCCCTTTCAAAGGCGCGGGATATAGCTATTACGGCAGCAGCAGCCATCCCCCTGCGCGGATAAGCCGCTTTATTTGCAGGGAAATTGCCTAAAATTTTAGTCTTTTGCCAGTTCCTTGTGGAAGGTTTTAAGGTCGATGTCTTTTTCCCATTTCGAAATCACGATGGCGGCGACGCCGTTGCCGATCAGGTTGGTGATCGCGCGCGCCTCTGACATGAAACGGTCGATGCCGAGGATGAGCGCAAGGCCCGCGACCGGCACATGCGGCACAACGGCCAAGGTTGCGGCGAGCGTGATGAACCCCGCCCCGGTGACGCCCGATGCGCCTTTCGATGTCAGCAGCGCGACGCCGAGAATGGCGGCCTGCTGCCCCCAGGTGAGGTCGATATTCAGCGCCTGCGCCACGAACAGCGCAGCGAGCGTCAGGTAAATATTCGTGCCGTCGAGGTTGAAGGAATAACCGGACGGCACGACCAAGCCGACCGTACCGCGCCCGCAGCCGAGTTTTTCCAGCTTCGCCATCAAGGGCGCAAGCACGCTTTCCGACGACGATGTGCCGAGCACGATCAGGATTTCTTCCTTGATGTAGCGCAGGAACCGCCAGAGCGAAAAACCCGTCACCCGCGCTACAGTACCGAGGATGACCGCGACGAAGAGGAAGCAGGTGAGGTAAAACGCCCCCATCAACGCCATCAGCGGTTTCAGGGATTCAAGGCCGTATTTGCCGATGGTGAAGGCCATCGCCGCACCCGCGCCGATAGGGGCGAGACGCATGATGACATTCATCATCGCAAAGAAAATATGCGACGCCTGTTCGATAAATTCATGCACCGCCGCACCTTTCGGCCCCATGCGGTTGAGCGCATAGCCGAACAGCAGCGCGACCAGCAATACCTGCAGCAGGTCGCCCGTGCCGGTGAAGGCGTCGGCGAAGGTTTTCGGGATGATGTGCAGCAGGAAACCAACCGTCGACTGGTCATGCGCGGCCTGCGCGTAACTTGCGACCGATGACGCGTCGAGCTGCGCGGGATCGGCATTGAACCCCGCGCCCGGTTTCAGCGTATTGGCGACCGCAAGGCCGATCAATAGCGCGATGGTCGAGATGACTTCGAAATAGAGCAGCGTCTTGACGCCCACGCGCCCGACCTTTTTCATGTCGCCCGCCGCCGTGATGCCGAGCACGATGGTGCAAAATACGATAGGGCCGATGAGCATCTTGACGAGCGCGATGAATCCATCGGCGGCGGGTTTCATTTTCACCCCCGCTTCCGGCCAGATATAACCCGTTACCCCACCAATGACGATCGCGCAGAGCACCCAGAAATAGAGGTGATGATGGAGGGGCTTTTTGGGTTCTTTTTTCATGGGCGTTCCTTTGGTTCAACCATACCAGCCTTGGACGGCCCGGTCAGGACAGGTTATTTTTCACATAATAATTTAACGAAATTCCGGCTTGTGGCGCTGCCCCTTATTTGCGAGAGTCACGGCAGTCCATAAAACCTGCTTTCAACAACGCCGCGCCTTCTCGCGGCAAAGGTGACGCCATGAACGACCTGTACCGCAAATATCCGCGCCTGCTGCAATTCGATATGTCGCGCAACGACCACATGGTGCAGGACATGCTGGGCCCGCAACCGGCGCACCTGACCGCCTTCCAGCAGCAGGCCTACCGGTTGATCGAGCAGCATGGCGAAGGCACGCCCGCACAGAAGGAAGCCGCCATGATCTGCGCGGCGCTCGTGATCGAGCCGCAGCTGCTCTATATGGACATGCCCAACCTCATCATGAATTACGGCCCCGAGGTCGAGAACGCGATCGAGCCGCTGATCGGCGCGCGCCCCGGCGAGCCCCTGCCCCCCGTCATCGCGCTCGCCCGCGCGGCCTCCGGCATCGTGCTGATGGAAAACATGGTGAAGTCGGTCGCGGCGGGCGAGCCGCTGGGCGGCAAGACTGCCGATGTGCTGGCGCATGTAAAAGCATCCTTCGCGCAGGATGACACATCCTTCGCCAATATCGACGGATCGCCGCTGGTGGCGCGCTTCTTTACAGCGAAAGACGATTTGTTCGCAAGGCTGGAAGCGAAGCTGGCGGCGGAAAAACCCGCGCCCCGCAAGGACCGCGGCAGAAGCTTCGATCTATAAACTTTAAGGCTTTTTCGTCTCTTCCTGCATTTTGCGCAACGCGTCCGGCACATCGGGCGCTTTCATCAGCTTGTCGAAATTTTCCTGCATGATGGCGAGCTGCGCTTCATCGCGCGTATCGAGGAATGTATAGAACGCCCCGCCCATGGCATCCGCGAGCGGCGACAGGCTGGGTTTTCCCATCATGTGCTTGTACTGCGTCACCGCAAACCCAAAGGTTTCCTCGCGCTTGGCCCATTGCTCGCGGTCGGCGCCCGCCAGCAGAAAATTGATGCTGTCGGACAGCATGTAGGAATAAGCCTCGCGCGGCAGGTTGGTGAATTGCGTGATGGCGTCGGTGAGACAAGCGCAGACGCCCGACAGCACGGCATATTGCTCCCAGGGCAGCGCACCGGTCAGGCCCGATTTTTTAAACATGTCGTCGCAGAGGATAATAACGGTCAGCGTCGCGTCGCTCGACAACCCGGTCAGGAAATCCGCCTCGCCGGAGGGCGGGGCATTGCGCGTATTCAGGTAGTCGCGCAGCTTTTCCGCCCGCTTCATTTGCAGGGCTGTCGTCTTGAAATCCTCGTTTGCCGCCATGTTGCACCGCCGAAAGAGGGAAAATGAAGGGCATTGACCTGCCCCCTGCTTACCTTAAGATATTCCTATATGACAGCAAAGCCGAAAAAACGGCCCGCACCCGATGCGGGTCCAAGCTTGCGTTTCGATTTCAACGCCGCGGCGAAACGCGCGCTGAAGGACCATCCCGAATTGCGCGGCAACATGCTGTTCATCCATGCGGGCGAAACGAAGCCCGATGCCCATTCGGACGACCTGATGATGCAGGGCGTCGATGACGATGAAATCGCCGATGTCGAAAAAATGGTGCGCGACGCGAAGCGGCTGAAAACATCTTTTCATCTTGCCGTCAGCCGCGAGGACCACAAGAAAAGCCTCGGCGTGCTGGTGTTCCATCCTGACAAGCATTCCATTTTCGGCGCGAAACCGAGCCCGGCGGATGATGCCGGCACGTTTGACCACGAAACCGGCCATGCCCTGATTTCCCGCACCGAAGGCACGCTTAGCGAAAACGCCGCCGACGGTTTCGCCGCGATCCGCCATTTCCAGCGTTTCGACAATGCGCGGGAGAATTTGGAATATGCGGGCTGGAAACGCGCGGCTGTCGCGATGCTGCTGGGCAAGACGTCGCATTTGACGACCTTCACCATCGACCGCATCATTTGCGATGCCGAGGCCGCGAAATTTTCCAGCCTGAAACCCGCCGAGACGAAAAAAATCGCGGAAGAATACGCGCGCAAATTCACACCTTCGGCAAAACGGTTGGCAAAAATCAGCCACGACTTCGCACCGCTCAAAAAGCTGCCGCCGCAGCAGGCAGCGGAAAAACTGGCGGCGATCACGCTGAAGGCACGCGCCGACTCGGATACCTTTTACCTCGGCGCGCGGGTGCTGGCGGGGGCCTTCCGCAAAGGCGGCCTGCGGCTGGATGGCAAAAAAATCGATCTCAGCGGTGAAGAACATGCCCAGCTGCGAATGAAACTCAAAATGAAAATCGAAAAAATGCCTAAAAATCATCCACTTAAGAAGATTGTGGTATTATAGTAATTTCCGCAATCCCGTTGACGGTTTTTATGCACAGGCGTACCGTCTGCCTATAACAGGGCAAGGGCCACAGGGCCATGAATGACAAGAACAAAAAACTCGCAAAAACTTTCGCGGCCTACGCGCTGACCACCACGGCGCTGCTGGGCGGCGGCTTTGCGCTACAAAGCGGCGTGAATGCGCTGCAGCGCGAACCTGCCGCGATCACCGAAACGGTGCAGGCCGCTCAAGCACAGGAAGTGACCCGCCGCGACCTCGCCTCCGTGCCGCGCGGCGACGGCCATCCCGTCCTCGTCATCCCCGGATTTTTCGGCAATGACCTGTATATGACCGAATTGCAGAACACCATCCGCGGCCATGGCTACACGGTCTACGGATGGGAAGCCGGCATGAATCTCGGCCCCAGCCAGACTAAAGCCTTGCAGCTGGAAGAACACCTGAAACAAATTTATGAAGCCAACGGCCATAAAAAAGTCTCGCTGGTCGGCTATAGCCTCGGTGGCGTTTATGCGCGCGAGCTGGCACGGCGTCATCCGGAACTGGTCGAGAATGTCATCACGCTCGGTGCCCCCTTCGGCCAACGTGAATCGGGCGGCCAGACGGATGCGCGCGTGGCGCAGATCCAGTCTTTCTACCAACAGGACAATATCGACCCGCGCGTGGCGCCCCCGGTGCCGACCACCTCGCTTTATTCCACGGGCGACTGGGTGGCGGGCTGGAAAGAGGCGCTGAACACCGGCGGCAAACAGGCGGAGAATGTCCGCGTCGGCGGCGGCCATATCGCCATGCCCTTCGCCGACGATGTGGCGGCCGTCATCCTCGACCGCCTTGCGCAAAAAACCTATAACTGGCAGCCTGTAGCGAAGACGCCGGCAGCGCCTCCCCACCACCCGTCCGGCGCATAACCCCACGACCGGAGTCGACGCTTGGGCAGCCGCATCTTCATGACACTTTTCGCCCTGCCCTTCCTCGGCGTCGGCATCTGGGCAACCTATTCGATTTCATCAAACCTGATGGAAGCGCAGGCCATGCAAGGCTGGGCGCCCGTGCAGGCGCGCGTGATATCCGGCGGCGTCGACAGCAGCACCGACAGCGAAGGCAGCACAACATTTCGCGCCTATGCTGAGTATAAATACACTTATGCCGGGCAGGACTACACCGACACCCGTGTGGGCATCGAGGGCGGATCCGACAATATCGGCGACACCCATGAAAGGCGCGGCGCGGAGCTGGAAGCCGCGCAGCGCGAGGGACGCAGCATCGAGGTCTATGTCGATCCCGATATGCCCTACAGTTCCGTCATTTACCGCGAGCTGCGCTGGGGCATGATCGCCTTCAAGGCGCTGTTTGCCCTGCTGTTCGGCGGCGCCGGCCTCGGGCTGATCATTGCGGCGAACTTGAAAAAACGCCGCTACGACGCAGCGGCGCTCGGCACCACGGACGCGCCATGGCTTGCCAATCCTGACTGGCAGTCGAACGAAATCAAGTCGGGCTCGAAATCGACGATGTATTTCGCGTGGATTTTCGCAATCGTGTGGAACCTTGTCTCCGCTCCCCTTCCCTTCCTGCTGCGGGAAGAAGTGATTGAAAAACAGAATTACGCCGCGCTGATCGGGCTCTTGTTCCCGCTGGTCGGCATCGGGCTGCTGGTCTGGGCGGTGCGGCGCACGCTGGAATGGAAACGCTTCGGCGCTTCGCCCGTCATACTCGACCCCTTCCCCGCCGCCATTGGCGGGCAGGCGGGCGGCACGATGGAATTGCCGGTGCCGTTCGATTCCGCCAACCAGTTCCGCGTGTCGCTGTCTTGCGTCTACAGCTTTGAGTCCGGCAGCGGCAAGAACCGCTCGCGGTCGGAGCGCGTATCTTGGCAGGAAAGCGTGATCGCCCATGCGGAGCCGGGGCTTTACGGCACGCGCATACAATTCCGCTTTGACGTGCCTGCGGGTTTGACCCCCGCAGATGCCGTGAGGGTTGATGACGATTACAATTTATGGCGGTTGAGCCTGCAGGCCGACTTGCCCGGCATCGACATTAACCGTGACTACGAAATTCCGGCCTATCCCGGCGCGGCAAAATCCCACATCGGCGACCGCGCGGCGGAGGCATCGCGCACAGCCACGAAAATCGCTGCCGAAAAGGATGTGCGCACGCGCATCGTGATGCAGGGTGACGCGATGTTCTACCCCATGGGCCGCAACCTGCTGGCCGGACTGGTGGGTATCGTGTTCGGCGCCGCCTTCGCGGGCGTCGGCGTTTTCCTGTTTATGAAGGAAGACGCATGGTTCGGCGGCGCGATCTTCGGCGGCATCGGCGCACTGGTCTTCATCGGCTGCCTCTACGCTATCGCCAATTCACTCACCGTGAAGCGCGACAGCATGGGCAGCGGCGTCGAAACCGTGCGGCGGCTGTTCGGCATCCCCGTCCGGTCGCGATATGCGGCGGTTGACGATATTGTATCGCTTCACTGCGACAGCACCAGCAGTGCGCCGAAGGGCGGTCGGCATGTGAAATTCTACCGCGTATTTGGTAAGCTAAAGGACGGCACAGACATCACGCTGGGCGAGAGTTTCGAGGGCGAAGCGGAGGCTGAAGCCGGAATAGCGTTCATCAAGGATAAGCTAAGCTTGCGCCTGTAACGCTATTTGGGGAACCGTTGCGCCTGTGCTAGCGTTTGACAGGGTCAAACCAAGGTTGCCGCATGCATAATTTCTCCCAGCTCCTGATCGTCCTCGGCATTGCAGGCCTGACCGTGCCGTTTTTGCACCGGCTCAAGATTACCCCTGTGCTAGGTTACCTGCTCTGCGGCGTGCTGATCGCGCCGCACGGCCCATTTGCCTGGATTGAAACGGAAGCGGCCGGCGCGGCGTCGGATGCCGCCGCCAGCATAACAATGCCCGAAGGCGCGCTGGAGCGGTTTGGCGAGCTCGGCATCGTTTTCCTGATGTTCATGATCGGCCTGAAACTTTCCATCAACAACCTGTGGAAAATGCGCCGCGACGTCTTCGGCCTCGGCGGATGTCAGGTTATGGTGACCGCGCTTGTCATCTTCTTCGTCGCCCGCGCCTTCGGCAATGGCGTGGAAATTTCGGTGCTGATGGCCGCCTGCCTGTCGTTTTCATCGACCGCCGTCGTCATGCAGCTGCTGGAGGAAAAAAAGAGCGAGGGCACGCCCATCGGCAAGCTGTGCTTTTCCGTCCTGCTGATGCAGGATTTGATGGTCGTGCCGGTGCTAGCGATGGTGTCGGTCTTCGCCGCATCCGACAGCGACAACCTGCTGTTCCCGATCGCCAAGGCGATGGGGATTGCGGCGGTTGCGATTACCCTGATTTACGTGCTGGGCATGCGCATTCTGCCGCCGCTTCTGAACATCGTAAAGCCGCACCGCCGCCGTGAATGGCTGATGTCCTTCGTGCTGTTCATCGTGATCGGGTCAGCCATGCTGACCGAATATGCCGGGTTATCGGGCGCGCTCGGCGCGTTCCTCGCGGGGCTGCTGCTCGCCGAAACGGAATACCGCAAGGATGTGGAGGAAATCATCGCGCCCGTGAAAGGCCTGCTGATGGGTGTGTTCTTCCTGTCTGTGGGGTTGATGGTCGACCTGCGCGAAGTGGCGGAGCATATGACCTGGCTGGCGGCATCGGTCGTCGGCATCGGCATCGCCAAAGCGGCCATCATGTTTGCCGTTGCGCGCGGCTTCGGGGTCCACAGGCGCGTGGCGGCGGAGGCCTCGATCATGCTGGGACAATGCGGCGAATTCGCCTTCGTCATCCTGACGCTCGCGCTGTCGGCGGGGCTGGTGCCGCGCGGCGATGCGCAGTTCTTCATGCTGGTAACGGCGCTGTCGATGTTCGTCACGCCTTTTGTCACAGCCTTGGCGCCGCGCATTTCAAAACTGCTGAAACGATAGAATTACAGGTTGCTGCGGATGCTTTCGACCGTGCCGGGCGACATATCCTTCATCTGCTCGGCAAGCGCCTTCAGCCGCTTGAACGAGGTCGGCAGGCAGTTGTCGGGGACATCCTTCGCCTGTTCCGCGATCAGCGCGGCCAGTTCGCCGAACATCAGCACGGGCAGGTGTGTCTTGCGCATCATTTCGTCATGCATCTTGCCCGTGATCTGCTTGCCGTTGTTGTCATGCGTTACGATCTCGCAGCCGATTTTCTTAAACAGGTCGACCACCGCTGCCGTTTCGGCGCATTCCAGCGTCACGACGCAGGAGCGGTTGGTGACCGGGCTTTGCGGGCCGAACATCGGATGAATGCCAGAGACGCGGGCGCTATGCGCAAGGCAGGCATCATTCGGCTTCGCCTGTACGGAACATAAATTGACGAGATGCTTGCCCGCATGTTTCTGCGCCACATCGCCCACCGCCGAGACCGGCACCGCGATCAGGACGATATCCGCATCATCGGAAATTTCCGCATGGGCGGCCAGTTCATTGGCCAGAAAAGTGCCGAAAACGCCGCGGCCGATAATTGCTATTTTCATGTTGATCACCCTTGTTTTACGCCGGATTATAGACGGGAAAAGCGCTTCGGGTCACCTTGAAAAACGCAAGTCCCCGTATATATGAGCCAACATACATCCCACCTGAAGGCCGCCCGCCCATGACCGCAAAGATCCCCGTTTCCATCCTCGACCTCTGCCCTGTTCCCGATGGCTCGACGCCGGCGGATTCGTTCCGCAACAGCCTTGAACTGGCGCAGTTAGCGGAGGCGAATGGCTATACCCGCTTCTGGCTGGCGGAGCATCACAACATGCCAGGCATCGCCTCAGCCGCGACAGCCGTCGTCATCGGCCATATCGCGGGCGGCACGAAAAAGATCCGCGTTGGTTCGGGCGGCATCATGCTGCCCAACCATTCTCCCTTGGTGATCGCGGAACAATTCGGCACGCTGGAAAGCCTTTACCCCGGACGGATTGATTTGGGATTAGGCCGCGCCCCCGGCACTGACCAGATGACCAGCCAGGCCCTGCGCCGCGACGTGATGGCGGCAGCCGAGCGTTTCCCGCAGGATGTGCAGGAATTGCAAATATTGTTCGACGATATCGCCCCGGGCCAGAAACTCCGTGCCGTGCCGGGCGCGGGGCTGCATGTGCCGATCTGGATGCTGGGCTCCAGCACCTTCGGCGCGCAGCTGGCAGCGGCACTCGGCCTGCCTTACGCCTTCGCCGCGCATTTCGCGCCGGATGCGCTGCATGCAGCGCTCCATGTCTATCGCAGCCAGTTCCGCCCCTCGGCGCAGTTGCAGAAGCCTTACTTCATGCTGACCGTCAACGTGCTGGCGGCGGAGACGGAAGAACAGGCGAAGTATCATTTTACCTCGCACCAGCAGGCCTTTATCAACCTGCGGCGCGGACGCTCCGGGCAGTTACCGCCGCCCGTCACCGACATCGAATCCTTCTGGTCGCCGGCTGAAAAGGCGATGGTCAATCATTCCCTCGCCTATTCATTCGTCGGCACGGGCGCGCAGGTGGAAAACGGATTGCGCGAGGTGATCACCGACCTGAAGCCGGATGAATTGATGCTGACCGGGCATGTCCATGACCATGCCGCGCGCCTGAAATCCTTCAAAATCGCGGCAAATCTGGACCTTTTCGCCAGGG
>JAQSWE010000281.1 GCA_029266795.1 Alphaproteobacteria bacterium
ATCCGCCGGATGAAAAGAACAGCCCCGTGCTGAATTTTCTGAAGGCGATATCGGAGGCGAAGCTGCCGATCGTCGCGGCCGTCAATGGCACCGCGATCGGCATCGGCGTCACGATGCTGCTGCATTGTGATTTTGTGTATGTGGCGGATACAGCAGTGCTGGCGATGCCCTTCGTAGATCTGGGTCTGGTGCCCGAAGCTGCAGCTAGCCTGTTATTGCCGAAAGTGGCGGGATTGCAGCGCGCGTCGGAGCTGCTGATGCTGGGCGAGCCGTTCACGCCCGCCGCAGCCAAAGAAATGGGCATCGCAACCGCCGTCATACCCGCCGAAGACGTCGAGAAAACCGCGCTGAAAACCGCCAAGAAACTCGCCGCCAAGCCGCGTGAGGCCCTGCGCGCCACCAAATCCCTGCTGCGCCGCGATTTTGAATCTGTGTCCGACCGCATCGCGGCGGAAGCGAAACTGTTCAAGCAGGCATTGGGGTCGGACGACGCGAAAGAGGCGCTGAACGCCTTCCGCGAGAAACGCAAACCGAAATTTAAATAGTGTTTTGAGGCGGGGATTTGCGGAACGACGCTGTGCGAGGCGCCGCCACAGCGGTGCTGGTTTTCAGGCCATCTCTCGATATCTTCTTCCATGCTTCCTTGACGGAAAAAAGGCGCCCCTGCAGTTCCTGTCCTTTTTCCGGCAGGTGGTCAAAAACGACCTCCGTATCGGGCGCGGCCTTCATCTGTTCTGCGACTTCCTGCCAATGCGCCTTCATCCATTTGATGATCGACGTGCCAAACCCCTCATTCACGATCTTGCGCACGGCGACGAATTCGCCGTCCTGCGGGATGAAGGCGATATCGGCTAGTTGCTGGCGCGCCTGCGGCCCGACGAAGACCGGTACGCCGCGCACGGCCTCGTTAAATTGCGATGGCAGATATTCATAGATACGGTTGATTGCGCTATCTACGCGGGCGCGCACATTTATATCGGCGGGATTGATGTGCTGGCCCTTCAGGTCGAGCGCGAATACCTCGCGCTTCTGCCAGGCCAGCAGCGGGTCGTCCGCGACGAATTTCAGCTGCGCGCGCACGGCACCGCGAAACTTGCTGTCGACGGGCACAATATTGACCGCCGCGATGAATTCATTCAGGTCTTTCGTCTCCGCCACTTTTTTCGCGCGCAGCATTATGTCTCGCTTGGCATCGGCCCGCGCGGCGTCGCGCACGGCGGAGAAAACACTGAACACGATATTGCCGTTTTGCACTTCCACGGTCATGCGCGTATCGGGATAGTTTTTTTGGAGTGCGGCGAAGTCGCGCGCTTCATAGGTGAAATATTTGCGCGCAGGCTTGGCGACATTATCGCTGAAGACGCTATGCACGTCGTAACCGGCCCTGCCCGGCTGCTTCATTTTATTCTTGAGCGCCTCCAGCACGCCGTCGCCGTATTCGAGGGGCAGACCGTTGGCTTCCTTCATATCGCCCGATACGAAGCGGCGGTTGAGCTTGTCGATTTCCGCCTGCAGCACGGTGTCGAGTGTCACATCCTTGCCGGCAAGATCGGCATGCAGGCGCAGCATTTCGGTCTTTTGCCATTGCAGGAAGTTTTTGCGCGGCAGCGCCTTGACGAATTTTGCGAGCGACTTCTTCGCCGCCGGGTTTTCTTTCAGCGGTGCCGCCGCCGCGTCGAATTCGGCCAGCGTCGCCAGTTCGGCAATGCGTTTCAACTCCTCGTCGTTGATGATCGGTGGTGCTGCGGCCATGGAGGGTCCTGAATTTTCAATCATTATGTATAATACAAACAGCGTATATTTTCAATATTGAAATCTATCATATTGTAATTATTGGAAATAACCAGGCTTTCGCGTGAATCATTTGACATATAATTTCAGGCCATTAGAATGTTTGGAATTCAAACAGCCGACGGAAGATTCTCATGAAAAACCTCATCAACATCTCCAACTCCGACGACAAAGCGCGTTTTATCGACGCCTTGTCGGTCACCGGCATCCATGTCTATCCGGGCAAGGACGAGATGACGATTTTCAACGCAAACGGCCCCGTGCAGTACATCAACACCAAGAGCCTCGAGGTGGATACCGATGCGCTGCTGCAAAAACTGGCCGATGCCGGCAACAAGCTGATCCCGCTGCCGCTGCGGCACGAGGACAAGGAATATCCGCATTTCGTCTCCCCCGCCGCCGTCACCTTCGCGACCGTGACCGAAGTGACTAAGGATGGCACGCAGGGCGTCATCGTAGGCGTGAAAGGCGTGGGCTGGGAAGAAAGCTATGGCACGAAGCCAGAGGAGCTGGCAACGCTGCTGGATGCCGTGCGCGGCACGGGCAAAACGCTGCTGGAATTCAAGCCCGAGCAGGCGCATGCCCGCTGGTACAACGCGGCGGCACTCTATATCAACCCCGCAGCGGTGCGCGAAATCCGCGAAGACGGGATGCAGGTGAATGTTCATTTTGAAGGTTCCGGCTCGCTCGATGTGCAGACCGACGATCATACCTATTCCGGCAACCGCGAAAACGATTTGCTGAACAAGCTGTGGCAGGACGGTGGGCAGAAAGCGGATGCCGATATCAACGCGCTGGCGCAGGAAGCACGCCGCCTGATAAAGGCGGAGGAAGAGGCCAAGCGCGTAGATTTCGCAACGACGGTTGCGAACGCGAACGGCACATTGACGCAGGTGACCGGCACCAACCGCGCGATTTACATCCATCCGGAAGAGTTCACGGCGATCACCTTCCACACCCAAGACCGCGACAAGCCCGTGCGCTACGGTATGTCGCTGGAGCGCCAGAAGACGCAGAACAATCCGTACCCTGAATCTGTGCGCGCCTATTTCAATTCGGTGGCGGAACGCGAGGCGTCGTTCAAGGCGCTCGTCACGCCCGTCACCCCGCGCGCTAAGAATCCGCCTGCGCCCAAAAACGGCGGTTCTTTCGACCTTTAAGGCTTGAGCGCGAAGGCGACGACGGTTTTGATGGTCGCGATTTGCGCGTCCTCGGCTTCTTTCTTCGTCGCCTTGTCGGGATAAATCTCGGTCGTCATGCCGACATCGGCGTGTTTCCGCGCGAAATCCTGCAGCAGCGTGTTGACATCGTCGATCACGATCACGCCCTTGTCTGATTTATAGCCGAGGATTTCGGGGTCGACAGAAATCGG
>JAQSWE010000052.1 GCA_029266795.1 Alphaproteobacteria bacterium
TGGGATGAAAAACGCTATGGCCGCGAATACGACCTCGACGTGTTCCACGTCGTCGCCGTCGATAAATTCAACGCGGGCGCGATGGAGAACAAGAGCCTCAACGTATTTAACGTCTCGACCCTCGTCGGCAACGCCGATACCTCGACCGACAGCGAGCTGATTTATATCGAAGAAGTCATCGGCCACGAATATTTCCACAACTACACCGGCGACCGCGTGACGCTGCGCGACTGGTTCGAGCTGACGGTGAAGGAGTCCCTCACCACCTTGCGCGAATTCCAGTTTATCGAGGACATGCATTCCAAGGGCATCAAGCGTATCGAGGACGCGACCAACCTGAAATCCGGCCAGTTCGTCGAAGACGCAGGCCCCACCTCCCATCCCGTGCGCCCTGATTACGTCGAAAAATTCGATAACATTTACACCAGCACCATCTACGAAAAAGGCGCGCATGTGATCGGCATGCTGCCAACGATGCTGGGCGAGCAAAAATGGCGCGCGTCGATGGATGAATATTTCACGCGCATGGACGGCACCGCCGCCACAGCCGACAATTTCCTCGACATCATCGAGGAAGTGTCGGGCAAGGATCTGACCCAGTTCCGCAAATGGTACAGCCAGTCAGGCACGCCGCAGGTCAGCTATGACGGCAAATACGACGCTGCCACGCAGACTTACACGCTGACGCTGAACCAAATGACCCCGCCGACTGCAGACCAGGCAACCAAGGAAAATCTGCATATACCCGTCGCCATCGGCCTGATCGGCCAGAGCGGCAAAGATATCGCGCTGACGCTGAAGGGCGAAACCACCCCCGGCCCGACGACGCGGGTGCTGGAACTGACCGAAGGCACGCAAACCTTCACCTTTACCGGCGTGACCGGCCCTGTTGTGCCGTCCATCCTCCGCGAATTTTCAGCACCCGTGAAAATCACGACGGTGCCGACGCAGGACGAGCTTGTGTTCCGCATGGCGCACGACAGCGACCCGTACAATAAATACGAGGCGACCGAGCGCTTGATGATCAAGACGCTCAAGAACCTCATAAAGGATGCGCAGGACGACCTGCCGCTGAGCGTGCCTGCCGATTTCATCACCGCCTATGGCAACAACCTTGCCAATGCGATGGATGGTGACAAGAACTTCAACGCGCTGACGCTGCAACTGCCGCCCTCGTCCCTTGTCACGCAGGACCTCGATTTCATCGACCCCGAAGCGGTGCGAGATGCGACGAAGTTCCTGAAAACGACGCTGGCGACGACGTTCGAACAGGAATACCGCGATATCTACAAGGCGACTGTCGCGCCCGCAGGTGAAAAATACGACCTGTCGCAGGAGCAGGTCGGCCGCCGCGACATGCACAATCTCAGCCTGTCATTCCTCTCCGCTCTCAAGACGCCGGAGATCGCCGCTGCGGCTTATGACCAGTTCACGAACGCCACCAATATGACGGAGCGTTATTCGGCGCTCGCCACGCTGTCGCGTATTCCGCCCTCGGGCGCTGCCGATACGCGCCAGATCGCGCTTGATGCGTTCTATGAACGTTACAAGGACAACCCGAACGTCGTTGAAAAGTGGCTGTCGCTGAATGCGTCCATCACCGATGGCGATCCCATCCAGCGTGTCAAAGACCTGATGAAGCATCCGAGTTTCGATGAAACGAACCCGAACCTCGTCTTCGCGCTTATGGGCGGTTTCATCAGCGGCAACAACACGCTTTATCACGACAAGAACGGCGAAGGGTACAAATTCCTCGCCGATACCGTCATCCATATGAATGAAGTCAACCCGCATACCGCAACCGGCCTTGCGAAGCGTTTCATGCAGTTCAAGCGCTACGACAAAGACCGCCAGGATTTGATGGTGGGCGAGATGAAGCGCATCATGGAAACCCCGCAGCTCGATTCCGGCATCAAGGAAGTCCTCGGCAAGGCGCTCGACACGGTCGAGAAGAAAAAACCGACGAACGACAATACCGCCAAATTCGGCGGTGCGGCGAAAAAGGCCGGCTGATATTTATCGGCGGTTGGTGGCGAGGTCGATTTCCATCCCGTCATAAGCGGGGCGGATATGCGACGGCAGTTCGTCGCACAGCGTCTTGTAATCCATATGCGTGGTCAGGACGGTCAGGTAAGTCATTTTTGGCTTCAGCCGTTCGACCCATTTGAAGACGCGCTTCAGGTTGGCATGTGTTGACACGCTTTCCTTGTGATATGCGCCCGCATCGACAATCCATGTCTCGACGCCCTTGAGCGCCTCCAGAGATTTTTCGTTAAAGTCGGCGACATCGACGCTATAGGCAAAATTTCCGAAACGGAAGCCAAGCGAGAGCATAGTCGTGTGATCCTGCTCGAAGCTTTCAACATCGATATCGCCGATCGTGAAACTGTCGTAATTCTGTATTTCCTTCTTCGCCAGAAACTGCGTATAGATGCCGCCGAATTTCGGCTCGTACAAATACGGCCATCGGCGGTGGATTTCGTCATGCGTTTCGGCGTTGGTGTAAAGGTCGAGCAGCTTGCTGCCATGATAGGCGATCGGGCGTAAGTCATCGATGCCGTTCACATGGTCGTTATGCCCGTGACTGATCAATACCCCGTCCAGATGCTTGACGTTATAGGCGGTCAGCTGCTGCCGCAGGTCATAACTGCAATCGACAAGCAAAGTGGTCTTTGCGGATTGCACCAGCAGCGAAGCACGGGTGCGGTGGTTCTTGTCATTTGCGGGATCGCAAGTCCCCCAAAAACCGCCAGCCGCCGGCACACCCAGTGACCCGCCGCAGCCCAGTACCGTCATCTTCATTGCGTTTTCGCCTTATTGAAGAGTTTAAAGAAGTTTTCCGTCGTCTGTGCCGCCACCTGCTCCATCGTCAGGCCCTTCAGCTCCGCCACCATCTGCGCCGTATGCACGACGAAGGATGGCTCGTTCCGTTTGCCGCGATGCGGCATGGGGGCGAGGTATGGGCTGTCGGTTTCGACCAGAATGCGGTCCATCGGCACAAGCTTCACAATTTCTCGCAGTTCATCCGATTTCTTGAATGTGATGATGCCGGAAAAGGAAATATAGAACCCCAGATCGAGCGATTTTTCCGCAAGCCACGGCGTACCGCTAAAGCAATGCATCAC
The DNA here is from genome assembly GCA_029266795.1 of Alphaproteobacteria bacterium. Taxonomy (GTDB): domain Bacteria; phylum Pseudomonadota; class Alphaproteobacteria; order Micavibrionales; family UBA2020; genus JAPWJZ01. The sequence goes on from JAQSWE010000052.1 coordinate 3,126, forward strand.
TCCGCGGGCCTTGCGCTGGCCGGTATCGGTCATGATGCGGATAGTGTCTTCGTCAGCGTCGCGGGTATGAATGATCAGCGGCAGGTCAGTTTCAAGTGCGGCCTCGATATGCGTCGCGAACACCCCCTGCTGTTCTCCCTTGGGCGAATGTTCGTAGTAATAATCAAGGCCGGTTTCGCCGATCCCCACGACTTTCGGGTTTTTTGTGAAGGCGACGATTTCCTCGCGCTTTATATTGATCTCACCCGCGTCCGCGGCATGATGCGGGTGGGTACCGACCGTGCAGTTGATGATCGGCGACGATTCAGCAACAGCGAGGATTTGCGGGAATTTGGCGATTTCGGTGCAAATGGTCAGGAAATGCCCCACCCCCGCTGATTTGGCACGATTGACGATTTCCGCCACGCCTTCTTCCGCGAAGTCGGGGTAATCCAGATGGCAATGACTATCGACCAGCATTACGCCGTTTTCTCCTCAAGCGGCGCTTCGTAGCGCGGGAACACGCCCTGCGGCGCAGGCAGTGCCGTGCCGGGCTGCAGAGCATGGGTGGAGCCCATAAAACTGAAATCACGGGCATTGGCGGGAGAGGCAACCTGATCGAGGATCTTGTTCGCGGCATCCGGCGTGAAGGGCTGCAGAATGATGCCAAGGTTGCGGATCACTTCGGCCAGCACATACAGAACCGTCTGCATACGCTCGATATTCGTTTTCTTGAGTGTCCAAGGTGCCTGCGCGTCGATATATAGGTTCGCCGCATTTGCGACCTGCACAACTTCCTCGAGCGCCTTGGAGAATTGCATTTTTTCGAATTCGCCCCGCACGGCGATCAGCATCGCCTGCCCCGCTTTGTCGAGCAGCTGGTGATCGACGTCGTCGAGGATACCGGGCTTCGGCACCACGCCGCCGCAGTTCTTGGCAATCTGGCTGAGCGTGCGCTGCGCAAGGTTGCCCATGTTGTTCGCCAGTTCTGCATTGATACGATTGCCGAGCAGCTCATAGGAAATATCGCCGTCCTGCCCGAAGGTCACTTCGCGCATCAGCGCATAGCGGGCCTGTTCGACGCCAAATCTCTCGATAAGGCTTGCAGGAGAAATGACGTTGCCGAGGGATTTCGACATTTTCTCGCCCTTGGTCATCAGGAAGCCATGTCCGAAAACGCGCTTCGGAATCGGCAGACCCGCCGACATCAGGAATGCGGGCCAGTAAACGGTATGGAAACGCACGATATCCTTGCCGATCAGGTGCACATCAGCGGGCCAGTATTTCTTGAACTGGCCGTCCTTGTCTTCGGGATAGCCAATCGCGCTGATATAGTTGGTCAGCGCATCGACCCAGACATACATGATATGATCTTTGGCATTCGGTACCTTCACGCCCCAGTCAAAGCTGGTGCGTGAGATAGAGAGGTCCTTCAAACCCTGCTTAACGAAGCTGACGACTTCATTGCGGCGAAACGAAGGCTGGATGAATTCGGGATGCGCTTCGTAATAATCGAGTAGTTTTTGCGTGTAGTCTGACAGTTTGAAGAAGTAGCTTTCTTCTTCAACCCAATGCACTTCAGTGCCGGTCGTCTTGTTGACTTTTTTGCCGTCGGGGCGGATTTCCAATTCATCTTCGCCGTAGAACGCTTCGTCGCGTTCCGAATACCAGCCCGCGTATTTGTTCAGGTAGATGTCCCCGGCATCCTGCATCTTGCCCCAGATCGCCTGGCAGCTGTCCTTGTGGAACTGTGCAGTGGTGCGGATAAACTGGTCTTGGGTGATATTCAAATCCTTGCACATCTGCACGAACAGTGACGCGATTTCGTCGGTAAATTCCTGCGGCTGCTTGCCCTTGGCAATTGCCGTCTTTTGCACCTTCTGTCCGTGTTCGTCGGTGCCGGTGAGGAAATAGACATCGAAACCGTCAAGGCGCTTGAAACGCGCCATCACATCCGCGCCAATCGCCTCATAGGCATGACCCAGATGGGGCGGGCCGTTGACATAGGAAATGGCGGTTGTGATGTAGAAATGCGGTTTGCTCATGTTGTCCTCTATACGGCCAATGCCGGGTAGCTTGGGTTTTGCATCATCAGGAATGCGCCGATCAGCGCCTGACGTTTATCAAGGTTCGACCATTCCGTTTGCCGGAACATCTGCGACATTTTTTCCCATGTCAGCAGGAAATGGCGCGGCGGAAACTGGTCGAGAAGTTTTTGCAGGATCATGCCGTCGCCCGGCATCATATCGGTCACGCGCTGGCCGCGTGCTTCTGTTTGCGCAAGACGCTGGCACCAGCCGGTCAGGATCGCGCGGCAGGTTTCATACTTTTGTTCTTCACGTGACAGTTTTTCAGCGTTGTTGTGAAGCGCGACGATATCAAGCGCAGGAATGGTGGAAACAGTTTTCAGCAGTTCGCCATAGAGCGCCATTCCCCCATCGGCATAAAATTGCAGCGCCTGCCCGATCGACCCTTCGGCATAGCGGCTGATGGCATCTTTTTCGCCATCGCCAATGGTGGGAATGAATTTTTCGAGAAGCTTCGCTAGCGTCGCGGGCGACAGCGGATCCATGTTCACCATGCGGCAGCGCGAACGAATGGTCGGCAGAAACGATCCCGGCTGCGAGGTGGTGAGGATCAAGAGCGTTTTCGACGGCGGTTCCTCCAGCACCTTAAGCAGCGCGTTCTGGCCTGTCGCATTCAGGTATTCCGCGCTATCGACAATCGCCACGCGCCAGCCGCCTTCGGCCGCCTTGCTGTGCAGTTTATTCTTGATATCGCGGACACTATCAACAGGAATATCCTGCTTCAGCTTACCCTTCTTCTCGTCGAGTTCACGCTCGACGACAACCAGATCGGCATGGCCGCCCGAGACGACGCGGCGGAAAACGGGGTCTTCAGCAGGCACATGCAGTATTGTTGGTTTTTCGGGCTCGCCGAACAATCCTGCTTCTTGCTCACCGCCCTGCTTGAACAGGAAACGCGCGATGCGGTAGGCGAGCGTCGCCTTGCCGATGCCAGACGGACCTGACAGGATCAGCGCATGGGGCATACGGCCCGCATTGAAATCGGCGAGCAGTGCAGCTTCGACAGCCTCATGGCCCAGCAGGTCAGGATTGGATTTGGGAGATAGTTCGACAGGCTCCGGCGGCGCGGCTGCATCAACTTCAGCTTCGGCGTCGTCGAATTTTTCGACCTCTTCCTCGTCGCCGAACAAGCTAGCCAAGTTTCACCTCGCGCAGGGAGATGCCGAAGCGGGTTTCGATGGTTTTTAATATCTGTCCATGAATCGTGGCGATATCCTGGCTTGCGTCAATAATCACGCAGCGGTCCCGAAAGCGCTTGGCGATCTCGAGGAAGCCTTGACGCAGGCGGTTGTGGAATGGCACGCCCATGCGCTCGTAGCGGTCTTCGGTGCTTTCATTCTTGTCGGCAGTGACGGCCAATTGTTTCAGCGAACGGCTGAGACCTTTTTCGGCGTCGATGTCGAAAACAAAGGTAAGGTCTGGCTGGAAATCGCCCGCTATCATCGCATAGATACGGTCGATGAGCGCCTGATCCAGCCCCATGCCATACCCCTGAAACGCGCGGGTGGAGTCAACAAAGCGGTCGGAAACAACCCACTTCCCCTGTTCCATCGACGGCCAGATTTTATTCACTAGATGCTCGCGGCGCGCTGACATCATCAGCATCGCTTCGGTCAGCGGGTCGAAATTACCGGCGTCACGCTGGATCATCAGGTTACGAATGCGCTCCGCCTGATCGGTGCCGCCCGGCTCGCGCGTTAGAACGGCATCAACGCCTGCTGCAGACAATGCGGCACCCAGCATCTTCACTTGCGTGCTTTTGCCCGTGCCCTCGCCGCCCTCCAGCGTGATGAAAACGCCTTTCACCATGGTCAGAAAGAGCCTGTCAGCAGGTAGTGAAGCCTGTCTTTCACGCGACCGAAGACGCCTTTACGCGGGGAGTCAGCACCCGCTAGCAGCTTGATGCTGACTGGCTTTTGTTCAGGCACTTCGATATGAAGTGTGCCCGCCTCTTCGCCGGCCTTGACGGGCGCCATGAGGGGTTGCTTGAACTTGATGCTGAGTTTCAGCTCGGCGCGTTTCGCGCGCGGCATGACGACGTTGACGTCTTCCGCGGCGATCAACGGCACGGTGCGTTCCTGACCGAGCCAGACAGGGGCATCGTCGATACGCTCCCCTTTCGAGACGATTTTGCGCGCCTCGAAATTGCGGAACGCCCATTCCATCAGCTTGATGCCCTCTTCTTCGCGGTCTTTTTTGCTGGGAAGACCATTCAACACCATAATAACGCGGCGACCCTCGCGTTTCGCCGAGCCGACAAGGCCGTAGCCAGCAACTTCCGTATGGCCTGTCTTCAGTCCATCAGCGCCCGATACGCGACCCAGTAGCGGGTCGCGGTTCTGTTGCTTGATCTTGTTATAGGTGAATTCCTTTTCAGCGAAGTACGGATAGTAGTCGGGAAAGTCAGTGATGATGCGATAAGCCAAAATCGCTAGATCGCGCGGCGTGGAATAATGTTCAGGATCCGGCAGGCCAGTCGCGTTCATGAAATGGCTGTCCTTCAGGCCAATTTCCTTGGCGCGTACGTTCATGGCGTCAACGAATGCTTCCTCGGTACCCGCAACACCTTCTGCAAGCGCGACGGACGCGTCATTGCCCGACTGGACGATCACGCCGCGCACAAGGTCTTCGACCTTTACTTTGGTGCCGACCTGGATATACATGCGGGAACCTTCGTCCATGCTGTTTTTCCAGGCGCGCTCGGAAACGAGCAACTCGTCGGTCAACTTCAACTGGCCGCTTTTCAGTGCTTCGAATACCATATACATCGTCATGAGCTTGCTCATGGAGGATGTCGGCATGCGCTCGCCCGCGGATTTATCGAGCAATACGGCACCCGAATTCGCGTCCACGATAATTGCTTCCTTGGCGAGCGTTTCGATCTGCGCAAAGGCAGGTTGCGCCGCAAAAAGCGCAAACAGGAAGCAAGCAAATAAACCGGTTCTCATTTCACCCTCTTTTTATTAATTCTTGACGACGCGCGCGCCGGTGGAGCCAAGCGCAATCACGCGCTCCAATACTTCGTCCGCTTTCTGGACACTCGCAATTGGGCCCAGCTTGACGCGGTAAAGCGTGCGGCCGCGCACATTGATGGGGTCGACTTGTACGGGCGCAATGCCGTTCAGGTCACGCTGCAGTCTCTCGGCGTTCGCGCGCACCGAGAATGCGCCTGCCTGTACGAAAATACCGGTCGGTGAGACAGGTTCCTGATTGACGACGGCTGCCGGCAGAAACCGGCCCTCATCCACGCGGCCGCTGGTCATCGCAGGGCCGCTTGCCAGTTCATCGTCACGCAATGTTGAATCTGTGTATGTCTGTTGTGCAGGCGGCGGCGTATAAGAAGGCGTGCTGCGGTATTCCTGACGCGACGGTGCCGATGATGGCGCTGCGAGTTCCTCGACCGTAATTGTCGGCGTTTGCAGGCTCTCCGGTAAACTGTTGTCATTGGCGGCCATGCGAACGGGACGAAGATCGTCCATATTCGATCTTGCCGCCACTTGCTGGGGCCGCATGGCTTCAGGCCGCGCGTTTTCCATCCGCTCCAAATCGGCAACAGTCAGGCGCGAGGTGTCCATGCCGCGCTTTGCTGCCTCTGCCATTTGCTTGCTTTCGCGCGTTAGCACCTCGACGCGGACGCGGGCCGTTCCCCTGTTGATAAAGCCCAGAAGTTCGGCGGCACGCTTCGACACATCGATAATGCGGCCATGAGCAAAAGGCCCGCGGTCGTTGATACGCACAACAACGGAACGTCCGTTTTCAAGGTTCGTTACGCGCACGAGCGACGGCATTTGCAGGGTGCGGTGCGCGGCGGTCAGTTCATGCTGATCGTAACGCTCTCCGTTCGCGGTCCGTTTGCCGTGGAAATTCGGGCCATACCAAGACGCGATACCAGTTTCGTTCATCCGGAAATCTTCGGACGGGTAATAGTAAACCGAACCGACTTTGTACGGCTTGCCGATTTTATATGTGCCAGCCGTTTCCTGCTGGCCCGGCCAAGTGATCTTTTTCGCCCAATGCGACACCAGTTGCCCTTCGGCGCAACCGGTCAGCAATAGGATGCCCAAAAGCGGCAATGCCAGATTAAAAAAACGATGCAGGGCGTTCATGAATTTGCAGCCTTCCGAATGCGGTTTTTAGGTCTCTGGAGAATAGCCAATTCAGGCGGGTATGGCTAGGTTTTATGCCTATTTCAGGCGCTCAGCCAAGGTACTGACGGCAGAGGCGAAATAGGACGATTTATTCCATTTTAGCAGCGTCCGATAATTTTCATATACCAGAAATGCTGTTGTCCCTGCGCCGCTTGGCTGTACGACAGACGCCATATACTCGCCCTCGAACGGTACGGGCTTGCCATCGGCCAGCCGGATGCCTTTGTCATGCCACTGCTGTATCGTATGGGTGGTGTTGACGCCGAGCAGCGAGCGATCGAGGCTATGAGGAATAATAACCTTGCGCCCCCACACCGCGCCTTTTTTCCAGCCGCTTTCGGCGAGGTAATTGGCAGCGGAGGCAAAGACATCGGCTTCCGTCGTCCAAATGTCACGCTTACCGTCCTTGTTAAAGTCGACGGCGAATTTCAGGAAGCTGGAGGGCATGAACTGGCTTTGCCCCATCGCGCCCGCCCATGAACCCTTCATTTTCGAATGGCTGATATGTTCCTCATCGAGAATGCGCAGCGCCTTGAACAGCTCGCCGCGGAAATAATCGCTGCGGCGGCCGTCATAGGCCAATGTCGCGAGCGCGTTAACGACGTCGAAGCCGCCGGTATTCGTGCCATAGCTGGTTTCAATGCCCCAGAGCGCGACAATAAACTGCTTATCTACACCATAAGCTTCTTCCACGCGCTGCAGCGTTTTGCGGTAAAAAGCCATTTTCGCGCGGCCTTTTTGAATGCGGTCGGGGTTGACCGCCTTCTTCAGGTATTCATCGAAAGTGACCGTGCCCTCAGGCTGTTTGCGATCAAGCTCCAGAATACGGTCGATCGGTGCCAGCGTATCGGGCAGCGCGCGGGCAATGGTTTCCTGCGACACGCCGAGCTGCGCGGCTTCGGTGCGCAGTTCCTTCAGCCATGTCTTGAAATTGTGGGTCGCGGCAGTCGCGGGCGATACCCAGAAACCCAGCATAACGGCAGCCAGAGCCGCCCAAATCGTGAATCGCAATGATTTTCCCCTTTTCGTGTTTATTTTAAAGAAGTTAGGCCCGAAAAGTCAAACATCAATCCACGCGGAAGTTGCCAGCGGATACCAGCTATAGTAGAAGAAAACGGACGGATGGGTGGCCGAGTGGTTTATGGCTCTAGTCTTGAAAACTAGCGTGGGCGTAAGTTCACCGTGAGTTCGAATCTCACCCCATCCGCCATTATCATTCCACACAACATGCTAGATAATCGCCCTACCCCTCGTTACACTTAAAGATGGGACAGGAGCTTTCGATGCTGCAGTTTTTTTCGGCCATTTTAATTTCATTATCGTTGCTCTCTTCACAGGTCATTGCCGAGACCGCGAAAACGCCGGCGAAAGATAAAAAGAAGCCGACCTTCAGCCTCTACATCCCTCCAGAAGCCGCGAAAGCCGAAGAAACCTATGCGAGCCTATTTAAAAACCTGACGAAGGAACAGCAGGAAATCCTCAAGGCCTATGAAAGCGATTACGCCAAGACCGCGGATATCGAGCTTGAAATCGCATCGACGGCGCTGAAGATAAAATACTGCGCGGAGAAAGATACGGCGATCGCGAAGAACACCGCGAAATATAAGTCTTATTTCAATGTCTATCAAAACCAGCTAAAAGCGCGCCAGCGTGACGAACGGTTGAAAATTCGCGCGCGTCAGGTTGAGGAAACAAGCTTCATCGACCCAAAAATCCTCGACGGGCATTTTGCCTACACGTCTAATGTTGTCTTTCAGGTCAGTTTCCAAATGGTAAAACTGAACTACGAGAAA
>JAQSWE010000053.1 GCA_029266795.1 Alphaproteobacteria bacterium
TTAATGGATTATTTTAAAAAGCTCATCCAATTGGTGAGTTATGAGTCCGCCGTGCCACAGTGCAGCCCAAGCACCGAAACTTATGGCAATGCCATATGGAATCTTGTTCTCCCCCTTTTGTGCGGCTGCCATCCAGCTGCCCGGAGGCGGGTTGCGGAACGGCTTTTTCTTTTTCATCCAAAGTGTAAGGATGCCGATCACGCCGCCCATGACGGCCATCCAGAACACGAAAACCATGACGCCCTTGGCCGCGATCCAGATCGCCAGCGCTGACGCGAACTTGGAATCCCCGCCGCCCATCATGCCCGCCATGAACATCAGGTAGGTCACGGCTAAAATAATGCCAAGCGCGAGAAAGTGATTCCATAACGGCTGAAAATTTTCCGGCGATGCCAGATAAGCGACGCCAAACGCCGCCAGAACGACGACCGAATAGAGGTTGGGGATGCGCAAGGAGCGCGCGTCAGACACGCAAGCCATGAGCGTGACCACGAAGACAATCGCGATGCAGAGGGTAACGATCATGAAAAGGCAGACCTTCGGCCAGGTAAGGAAAGTGCCCCGAACGGGACACGTGGTTGAAAACGGCGCCCCGGCTAGAAAGCAGCGAGGACAGCGTTGAAGAAGACATTCAGCTGGGAGCCGAGCGCGAACACAGCTGCCACGATTGCAACAGCGATGCCGGCCGCAATCAGCCCGTATTCGATAGCGGTTGCGCCGTCGTCTCTCTTGATGAATTTTTTTAACATGAAAAAATCCCTTGATGCCCTGCCATCACGAAATCATGAAAGCCCCATACTTTCATTTTAGTGCCCTTCCCCTTAATGCATGATTAAAAACCGGGAAAAGGTGGTTAATGCGTCCTGCCAAAACAAAAGCCCGCCTTTGCCTGACGGGCTTCTGTTTTAAGCAAGTGGCTAAGACGAAGATTAGATCTTGTCTTTCACGCTGCCGAAGAGTGCGTTCAGGCGCGAGCCGAGAGCGAAGACTGCCGCTGCGATCGCGACTGCGATGCCGGCTGCGATCAGGCCGTATTCAATGGCCGTTGCGCCTTCTTCGTTCTGAATGAATTTCTTAAGCATAGGTACCCTCCATAGGTATGTTTGAGTTTGCGTTTTGCGTTCGTTGTAAGGTTGTGAACCCGTTCCCTTATATCTTTATCATACGCCGGATTCGCTTAACATTCAGTAAATAGAGGGTATATGGCAGGTTAATTTTCAAGTATTCGCATAAATTCTACAGTTACTAGGAGTTTTATTTGCATCAAATTTGATATTCTAAAAAGTATTTAAAATTGTTTCTAGTCACGCCTTGTAATCAAACAGAAAAAGCCGGGAATCTTTTCCCGGCTTTTTGTTGAACAGCTGTGATTCAGAAACAACAGTTAGTAGACGATATGCAAAGAGTTCAGCTGGTTTGCGATTGTCGTAAAGACGTTTGTCAGCTCCGAACCCGAGGGGGAGACGAAAGCGTAGGCCGGACTGGTCGCGCAATTTTTCAGCATCGTCTTGCTGGCTGTGGAGACGCCCGTCCCCAAGGCGATGGTATACAAAAGTATATTCTCGTTCTTGATCGCCGTGCAAAGGTTGGCCGTGCGCGTATCGAGCGTGTTTTCCGCCGTGGTCTGGCTCGTCGAAATGCGGCCGTCCGACAATCTGCCATAGGCCGTATAGTTGTTGGACCCGAAGGTATTGTCGCCGTCCGTCATCAAGATGATGACCTTGTTCATGCCGGGATGGTCGTAGTCGAGCGGCAGCTGCGGCTCGGTCGAATCCATCACCCCGCCCCACATGCCGGTCCAGCGCGGGCTCAGCATGCGCCAGCCCCAGGCAAGGCCGAGGTTAATCATCGTCGCGCCGCGCGCTTCCATCGAATTGATTTTGGCCGCGATATCTGCCTGGACGTTGGTCATCGGCAGCATCGGCACCACGCAATATTTGTTCGGGCCAAGATTCTCGTTCAGCGGCGATTCATAGGCAAAAGTGGGGCCTGCGCCGCAGCTACTCAGACGTCTCACCGAAAAGTTGTCAACCGTGCCGACGAACCCGTTATTGGTGCTCAGCCCGATCATCGAGCCGCTACCGGCCGTAATGATTTCGGTGAAAGTGCCGGTTGTCGAACGCGTTGTGCCATTCGTGTTGCCAATCGTCGCGCGCACACCGCCGGAAGTGACGCTCAGCACCGTAAATGTTACTTCATATTCCGCGTTCTGCGTCAACGCCGTCGACGGGCTGCGGCTTGTCGAGCTTGACGTCGTCACATGCCGGACGCTCAAGTTGTCTACAGACCCCACGAACCCGTCAGATGTCGTAAACGCGACAGTTGATCCGGAACCGGCCTGAATTGTTTCCGTGTAAGTTCCGTTGACCGAGCGCGCCGTGGTGAGATCGCCCCCGACCGACACACGCACGGACCCTGCGCTGCGGCTCGAAAGGGTATAGGTGACCTCGTAGTAGTCATTTTCGATTAATGCCGTTGTGGGCGTGCGGGAAATGAGTGTTATGAGCGGATAAGCGCTGTAGTTGTCGATCGTGCCGCGGAAACCGTTATTGGTATTGAGGCCGATGGTTGTCGAGCTGGTGTTGGCGGTAATCGTCTCGGTATAGGTGCCAGTCGAGGAGCGCGTGGTCCCCGTTGCAGACCCCACGGTCGCGCGCACGCCGCCTGCGGTGCGGGCGGAAATCGTATAAACAACGGAGTACGGTGCACCGTTCACAAGCGCAACCGACGGCGTCTCCGTGACAGAACTATTGGCCGTCGAATTTTTGGTAAGCGTGCCGGAGGAAATCGACCAGCCCGATCCGAGAGTCCAGTTGGCGGTCGAGGCATAGGTGCCATTAACGGCAACGTTAACAGCAGCGCGGCTGGCTGCACCGGAAGCTATCGTCCATCCTGTGCCGAGCGTCCAGCCGCTGCTTGAGGCAAAATCGCCATTCGAAATGATGTTGGTCGGCGACGTCTTGGACAAGACACCGCTGCCGATCGTCCAGTCATTTCCGAGCGTCCAGCCGGATGAGGATGCGAAATCGCTGTTGGTCGCAATTTCAGTGCCGATGGTATTGTACCACGCGTTGCCTCCCGAGGTGGCGCAAGGCGCGAAATAACGGCCAAACTTCGCCGTCGTGATCTCCTCAGGGTTGATCGCATAGGGTGGATCGTCCGTCATATCGCGGCCGCTCGTCTCGCGCGCCTGCACACAGCCGGCCCAGCTGGTCGTACCATAGTTATACGTATCCGAATTGACCCAGTCCGAGCGGGAAGGACCGACATTCACAGCCTGCGAAAACGGCACAACACCGACGAACAGCGTCTCGACGTCGGAATTGTCACCGTAAAGAATATCGAGCAGCGTGTTGGCCGCGTTTTTCGACGCTTGCAGCTTGTTGATGCCGCCGCCGGCGTCTTCCAGCATCGAGCCGGTATTGTCCATGACCATCACAAGCTCGAGACCGGAGATTTCACGGCGGACGATGGTTTCCGCAAAGACGTCGATATGGTCCTGCCCGAACAGCCCCATGAACACGGTCTTGGTTTTGGAGCGTGCATGCACGTCAACCATGCCGGGCGGCGTCAGCACGGTGATGTCATAAGCCTCGCCCAGCGCGCCTTCCGGATAGTTTGCATCGAAATAGGCGCGGATGCGCTCCTCGATCTCGGCGGGCGTGCCATCCGTGCTGCCACCCGCGAGCGCCGCCTTGTCGAGCGCACCCGAGAGGCGCGTTTTCAGGTTATAGCCCTGCGCAAGGTCAACCGCGACGCCGGCGGCGGCGAAAAACGCCGGCAGACAGAACACAACCACGAGAGCTACGACGCCGGAGGTATCGGCAATCCATCGCGCCATGCCATGGCGCAGGCGGAGAACAGGCGCGCGGAATTGCGCTGCGGCAGCGCGCAGGGTGTCATTCAGCATGAACTTCCTCCGGTGGAGCAGGGAATATAGCCCGTCGCGACCTTGCGGCCCCGGGCGAACGATTCGATTGTCATGACGACAGGCGCGCCGAAATATGACGTAAAGATCGGGGTGAACACATACCGCACGGTGACCGCCAGCACGCCTTCATTCTGCGCACCGAGGCCTTCGGTCCGGCTAGCGATTTCAGAATTGGCGACCATATTAAACGTACGGCGCCATTGTATCGTCGGCACTTTCGTCGTGCCAATAAACCGGATACTGGCAATATCGACCCCATAGCTTTCGGTCGGGTACGGCATCATCGCCATGCGTCCTGCCGTGATGGCATCGTCGATGTCGGCGGGCGCTGCCTGGATTTCGCGCGTCAGCAGGTCGCTGACGGTCTGGGAGGCATTCGTGACTTTCTGGTTGGTGACGAGCGCAAGACCGGTGTCGATCGTGCCACACAGCACCAGCATCAGGAACGGAAACAGGAATCCCGCCTCGACCGCTGCTGTCGCGCCGTCGTCTTTCAACCATTTCAGAAAGCCGCGAAACATATTTTTCCTCGTGTTAACTGCCGCCGCAGGCCATAGGATCAAGCGAAGTGCAATAAGGCTCGGTGCGGATCACCACCGTCGCCATATGCGCAACCCAGTCCTGCCCCGACCCCGCCGTCAGCATTGTGCTGATGAACGGCGTCAGGAATTCCCATTTATAATACGCGCGCACCAGAATCACGTCGCTATCGTTACCGGCGTCGAACGGATGCGGTATAAGGTTGCCCTCGTCATCGAATTGCGGCTCCATCGTATCGGCCAGCGAAAAGCTGTTGCCGCCCACATGGATGACTTCGTACTGGATATTGTCGCAGTCAAGCATCGTGCCGCCTTGGTTGCAGAGCAGGTCTTTGAATGTTTGTTCGGGATCTTCTGACTGCTGGACCTGACCGGTGCGGATACGGCGTGCGGCTTCCGCCGATGCGCCTTCCAGCACGGTGCCGCTCGCGAAGAACATGGAGAGTTCGATGATGCCGAAAATGATGGTAAAGAGCGGCATCGCGACCAGCGAGAATTCGACCGCCGTCACACCCTCTTCCCGTCTCAGCCATCGCCTGAAAGTCTTGATCATCTGTTGCCCTTATACACATCGACATCGGCGCGCAAAATCGCGGCGCGCAAATACATTACCCACTCTTTATCTTAAACTACCCGGCTTAAATGCCTGTTAATTTCTTGCACAAAGAATAACAAATTCAATCATTTAAAATTTTAGGAAAATACGCGCGTGTTCTACTTATCGGCTACCTCGCGGCCCCATTTCGTCACAAGCGCCATCTGCCTTTTTTCTATATCTTTCAAGCGCTTCTCGCTGCGCATGACGAGAATGCCCGCCACGAACGGCGTGATGTTGAAATAGATCAGCCAGCCGACACCCGCCGCGCCATAGGCCATGATGAGGGTGCTGGCCTGCATTAATAATTCAAAAGACTGGTCGATACGGTGGCCGTTTTCCAAAAGGGTCATCCAGGCCGGCACGGTGCCGGCGAAATTCATGCAGCCCACGGTCAGCCAGGCCGTGCGGGGCTGGGCATTGTCGATCAGCGCCGCCACGAAGGTCGGGATCATGCAGCCGCAGAACAGCAGGGTGGACGGAAAAAACACCCCAGCCGCGATCATCAGCGTCAGGATCGCGAATTTGACGCGCCATGGCATGCCGGATTTTTTTTCGCCCTGCACAGCGGCCATCAGCTTCCTCCCGCAAGACGAAGGAAGAAGTAACCGACAAGGCATAGCGATGCGAGCGACGCGGAAAAGACCATCGCCACCTGCCGGCCGGATGACTTGCCGAAACTGCCGCGGCGTTTCAGCTGCTGCTCGATCTGCAGGCGTTCCCGCACCAGCCCGCCGAATTCGCGGCGCGCCAGCACGAACCGCTGCACGTCATCCTGCACCAGCGCTGCATTGTCGATGAGGTCGAGGATACTGGCGAGGTTACCGTCATTCGCAAGCTTGTTCATGCGCTTGTTCAACTCCGTGCGCAGGTCGCGGTCGTTAAAGCGCTCGATTGCGGGCGCCAGCATGGAAATCAGCCAGCCGCCCACGCCCGGCACGGGGCCGGTGTTAAAGCGCCGCTGGATGGCGGCCAGCGTGCGCGCGACGCCGACAAGATGGTATCCGCGGTCGCGGGAAATCACATGTCCCAGATGCGGGTCGATCATTTTCGGCTCGCGCACAGAAATAAACGCCATCATATGGCGGTCGAGGATGCTTTCAGGCCGGTTCGGTTTCTTTGCGATATCTTCCAGCGCCAGCAACAGGCTGCCCGGCCCCAACACCACGTAATTGAGCAATAGCGGGCTCATGCAGACGACTTCCGTGTCCAGCATGTACAACACGCGCTCGATCCCGTAGACGGGCATTTTCTGGACGAGGAAATTGCGGCACTTTTCGTAGAGGGTGATGATGGTGGTCGCGTCCTGCAGTTCGTCGAAGCGCTGCTGCACCCATGTCGTGAACATCTGCGTTGCGATCATCTCGGCATGGGCCTGCACTTCGTCCTGCCGCGACATGGCCTCCGCCAGCGCAACGCCGAGGCCGGTCGGAAAAATCGCAAGCCCCTTGTAGCGCACCGGCGCGCGCGGGTCGAGCGCCATGCAGATGGCCGCCACGATGCGCTCGCGGCTCGATCCTTTTTCCTTCTCCCAAACTTTTTCGAGCCGCGTTTCCAGCTCTTTGTCCTCGAAATTGCGCTTGATCCACTGTGTGAACTGGTCTTTTTCCAGCACCGACGCCGCCTCCAGCGGATAGGCGGAGAAAGCCGCCGAGACGGAGCGCAAATCCCAGAATTTTTCATCGCGAAACAGGAAAGGGCGCGCGGCCTTCACCGGCACATATTGCGGCTTCGAGTTGATGCGCCGCCCTTCCGCCCAGCGCAGCGCCTCGTCGAGATCCCAGCGCTGCGATTCATCGTCGTTGAGCACGCCGCGCAGGAAATCGCCAATGCCCCCCGGCAGCCGGTCGCCGCCGGTCGCGAAATTGAGCGAGCCGCTTTGCATCTTCGCATTCGTGATCTGCAATGTCGTCTTGCCGGTAGCAAGGTTCACGCCGCGCACCACTTGCGCGACGCAGATGCCGAGCGCATAGAGGTCATCCTTCATCGACCCCTGCCCGCGCCCCGATGCCTGCGCCATGCCGCGCTCGATCGTTTCGTACAGCGGATGCAGGCGGAAAAAGGCAGCGGTCGACAGGCATTCCCCCAGCACGACGGATTCCGAACCCGTGGCGCCGGTCATGAACATGTTATCGAGGCTGATCGCGCCATGCATCATGTCGGCGCGGCGGAATTCCTGCAGAACGTTCAGGATGGGATGGATCAGCGCCGGGATCAGGCGCTCCTCATGCAGGCGTAGCGGCTTTGCATCCGGCGTTTCCATCATCTTGCGCCCGCCGGGCGCCTCGAAGACCAGCGCCAGCTTCTGGCGACCTTCGGGTTTCCAATCGATGATGCCGGCCTCGACCAATTTCAGCAGATGGGGGCTGCGGATGGCTTTATAGGATGCGATGTTGGTGACGCGCGGCACGCGGCTGTTTCGGCAGAGAAGCGCGAACTGCTCGCCACCCGACCGGCGGTCTTTCGCGTCGAAGGCCTGCGTGGCGACGGAGGCGAGATCGGGACGGCTCTGGTCCGGAAAAATTTCAATGTCCTGCCCCACCATGACGCGCCCGTCGGCGGTGGTGGAAGACAGTATAGAAAAATATCCGATCTGCGATTTCGGCTGTGTGCGTTTCTCCGCACTCAAGGCGCCGGAATCATCATCGGTGTCGTCTGGCGACTCCATGGTGTTCCCCATTATCCCCGCCCCCATTTTACGGACATATGGTTAGGAATTTATTAAATAATTCCTGTGCAGAGATTCCGCCAAATACCTGTTTTTTCCCGACATTGAATTGCGAGTGAGAACGCTTCTTATTTATGAAAAAATTGTTAATTGACCTGCGCTATACTGGAAGTATAACTTATCCATAACGAGAGCAGAGCACACAGAAATTCGGTTCTCTTACACTTTAGTGATCTTCACTTACACACATAAGCACCCGAGACGTTAAAGTGTTTCAGAAAAGGGCCCGGTCTTGACCACCGGGCCCTTTTTACGTCTGCAGGCTCGTTTTATCAAAGGCCGCCGAGGCTCAGCAGCTTGATCTCGAGATAATCTTCAATCCCGTATTTCGATCCTTCGGTGCCGATGCCCGATTGTTTCCAGCCGCCGAAGGGCGCTTGTGCCGCGACAATCGCGACGCTGTTCACGCCGACCATGCCGTATTCCAAAGCCTCGCCGACGCGCCAGATGCGCGCCATGTTGTTGGAATAGAAATAAGCGGCGAGACCGTATTCGGTATCGTTCGCCATCTTGATGACGTCATCATCTGTCTTGAACTTGAACAGCGGCGCGAGCGGGCCGAAGGTTTCTTCGCGGAAGAATTTCATCTCGGTCGTCGCATCGCGCACGACGGTGGGCTCGAAGAATGACTCGCCCAGTTTATGGCGCTTGCCACCGGTCGTCACCTTGCCGCCTTTTTGTGTGGCATCGGTTAGGTGCTGCTCGACTTTTTCCATGCCCTTGACGTTAATCATCGGGCCGATCTCCACCCCCTCCTCCAGCCCGTTGCCGACTTTCATTTTCGCGACGGCTTCGGTGAATTTCTGGGCGAAGGCGTCATAGATGCCCTCCTGCACGAAGATGCGGTTCGCGCAGACGCAAGTCTGTCCGGCATTGCGGAATTTCGACGCAATCGCGCCCGTCACCGCCGCATCGATATCGGCATCATCGAACACGATAAAGGGCGCATTGCCGCCGAGCTCCATCGAAACTTTTTTCACGCTGGCCGCGCATTGTGTTAGCAAAATCTTGCCGACGGCGGTTGAGCCCGTGAAGCTGAGTTTCTTGACCGTCGGGTTATCCGTCATTTCCTTGCCAATCGGCTGCGCCTCGCCGATCACGATATTCAGCACGCCTTTCGGAATGCCCGCACGCTCCGCGAGTTCCGCGAGCGCAAGCGCGGAGAACGGCGTGAATTCGGATGGTTTCATCACAACGGTGCAGCCGGCCGCGAGCGCGGGCCCGGTCTTGCGCGTAATCATGGACGACGGGAAATTCCACGGCGTGATCATCGCGCAAACGCCGACCGGCTGTTTCAGCGTGACAAGGCGGTGCGTCTTGTTATGCGTCGGGATCACGTCGCCATAAACGCGGCGGCCCTCTTCGGCCATCCAGACGACGTAATCGATGCCGCTCTGGATTTCCGCTTTTGCCTGCGCGAGCGGCTTGCCCTGCTCGGTGGTCAGGATTTTTGCAAGGTCGTCGATATTCTCCAGCTGCAGGTCGGCCCATTTCTTCAGGATCTTCGCGCGGTCCGCTGCCAGCATCGTCTTCCAGCCCTCGAGCGCCTTTGACGCCGCATCGATGGCTTTCTTCGTTTCCGCAGCGCCCATGTTGGGGATCGTGCCGATGATGTCGCCGGTTGCGGGGTTGTTCACCTCCAGTATCCGCCCGCCCTCCGCAGCTGTCCACGCGCCGTCGATATAGCCAAGCTGCCGGAACAGCTTGCTGTCCTTCAGGTTCAACTGGGCTACCACATCGATGATCTGTACTGCTGCGCCGGGCATGGAAAGTCTCCTTTGATTTGATACCGGATAAGATAGTCCTATCCCGCCCGAAGGGGAAGGTGGCGCAAAAACAGCTCGATTTTACAAGGCGATAACCCTTATTTAATCGTTTTCTGTAAAAATATGACCATCATATATGAAAGGATGCCGGGTTCTTGCTGCACGAGAAACTGACAGAAATGCTCGACAGGGCGGCGACGGATAACGCCACCAAGCTGCACCAGTTCATCGTCGGGCCTGCGGGTTCGGGACGCACGACGCAGGCGGCTGCCTATGCCGCCGAACTGATCGCGCGCGGCTTCGCCAACCAGACGCGCAGCCGCAAGGATTTTGCAACCGTATCTTTCGACAATCCCGGTGATGTCAGCGCGGTAACGAAGCTGATGGGCGAGGCTGCGGGCGGCGTACTGATCGTCGATCATTTCAAGCCGCGCCACGACATCGAAGACGGCCAAAAACTGCTGCACAACCGTCTTGTACGCGCGATTGACCAGCAAACGACAACCGTTGTTTTCATCTCGACCCCGGCCGACCTGGCCGAAGCCCTGCGCAATATGCCGGAAATATCCCAGCGGCTGCGCACCACCATCAACATGCCGAAAACGTTCAGCCCCGATGAAATCGCCGCCTATCACCATGACCTGAAAGAAGGCGACCGCATCCGCCAGCGCATCGCGGAATGGAAA
Organism: Alphaproteobacteria bacterium; assembly: GCA_029266795.1. Classification (GTDB taxonomy): domain Bacteria; phylum Pseudomonadota; class Alphaproteobacteria; order Micavibrionales; family UBA2020; genus JAPWJZ01. The sequence goes on from JAQSWE010000053.1 coordinate 10,246, forward strand.
GCCGCACGCGACGAGGATTTGCGCCCGAAAGAACGCCATGCTGCGCCCCAGACCGCGCGCTTCGTGAAACCGGCAGGAGGCGCGTAAATGGCTTTGCTGCCCGAACTGCAGGCCTCGGCAGACCGCGCAACACCCGGCGATTTCAGCGGGCTGCACCAGATGCTGCTCGGCCCCTCCCCCTCCGGCAAGACGACGCAGGTGCGCGAATACATCGAGGCGTTGCGCGAAAAGAACGTGCTGACCAAAACATCGATGTTCGCGAGCGCCGCGCATTGGCGCGACAGCGACTGGCAGTCGGTTGCGGATGCCTTCGAGCACGCTAAGGGCAGCATCCTTGTCCTCGACGAGCTTGAAAAGGCAGATGCCCGCATTCAGCAAATGGTCGCGCACAAGATGGTCAAGGCGATGAGTGACAATGACACACTCATCGTGGTAACGGGTGCCGTGTCGCTCGAAAACCTCAAGGACCTCGATCCCGGCCTCACGTCACGCCTGAACCCGCCCATTATCCTGACGCATAAATTCACGACGGACGACATCGAGCAATACAAGATCGACAAGACAAGCGCCATCAATGCCAAACCGCCCACGGATCCACGCATCGCCGAATGGCGCGCGGCAAAGGATGCCGATCTCCGGCCACGCCACCGTTTCACAGCGCCAAATACGGCGCGGTTTACAAAAGCGCCGGTGAAGCCATGACTCTCGCACCCGAATTACAGCGCGCCGTCGATATTGCCGATGCCTTCGACAAGCGCGGCACCAGCCAGGCGATCCTCGGTCCCTCCCCGTCCGGCAAGACGACGATGGCGATTGAATATGCTGAAAGCCTGAAACAGAAAGGCGTCAGCGACACGATCATG
>JAQSWE010000282.1 GCA_029266795.1 Alphaproteobacteria bacterium
CTCACGCATGAAAAACCGCCTGCTCCCCCTTCTCGCCTGCGCCGCGCTGCTGATCACGACGCCCGCGCTTGCGCTTGTCGCCGCCGACCGCGCCGAGCCCGAGCTCAACCCGCTGCCCGTGGCGCCGCCTGCGGGCACCTGCTCCCCCGCCGGCTTCACGATCGTCAAGACCGGCGAGGGCTATGTGCTGAAAGGCGCGCTGGAAACCCCCAGCCCAAATTACAAATACGGGTTCGAGAACGGCATCCTGACACTGGTCGCTCCCGAGGGCACGCAGCTCACCGTCATCGACAGCCTTGCCATCCAGCTGGCCCTGCCGGAAACAGCATCACAGGGCGTGTCCATCCCCGTCAAGAAAACATTCAACTGGGGGCCGGATAACATTACGTGTGAATTGAGTGCGAAAAACGGAGTGGAAGAATGATCAAGATCGGTATCCTCGGCGGCGCATTTTGGGCATCGACCCTTGCGGCACTTGCGTTACCACCAGCAAGCAGGAGGCCTTCAAGACCTGCGACGTGCTGATCGATTTCACGACGGCGGAAGCAATGATCGAGCATGCGCAGCTGGCGCATGAGCATGGCCGCGCGCTTGTCGTTGGCACCACTGGTTTGGGCGAGCCGGAAATGGCGGCGCTGAAATTCGCCAGCCAGAAAGCCCCCATCCTGCAGGCCGCCAATATGAGCGTCGGCGTCAACCTGCTATTGTCCATGGTCGAAAAAGCGGCATCGATGCTGGGCACCGAATACGACATCGAAATTTTCGAGGCACATCACCGGCATAAAATCGACGCGCCGTCCGGCACCGCGCTCGCGCTTGCGCAATCCGTCGCCAAGGGCCGCAACGTCAATCTTGATGACGCCCTCGTGCCCGCCCGTTACGGCCAGATTGGCGCACGGCCCGTCGGCGCCATCGGCATCTCCGTCTTCCGCGGCGGCGATGTGGTGGGCGACCATACCGTGACCTTCGCGGGCGACGGCGAGCGCATCGAGTTTTCGCACAAAGCATCCGACCGTTCCTTGTTCGCCAAGGGTGCGGTGCGCGCCGCCATGTGGCTGGGCGGGCAGAAGCCGGGGCTTTATTCCATGCGCGACGTGCTGGGTATCTAAACACCGCAGCGCAGGGCTTTGTTCATCTCTTGCGTATAAGATGATATCCGCATCACGCAGGAGCGATCCATGTCGTCCATTGAAGCCTTTATTGCCGCGAACCGTTTCGGCCTTGGCGCAAAAAACGATGAATTATCAACCATTTCCGCCGACCCCACCGGCTGGCTGCACGCCCAGTTGAATGCCCGCCATGCCAAGGTTGCGGCCTATGACGGCCTGCCGAGCACCCTGCAGGCGCTGGAGGAATTGAAGGGCTATCGCGAAGATAAAAAGATGTTCAAGAAAGCCCGCGCTGCTGGCGGGGGCGAGGTGACGGCCGACGCCGCCAAGCTGAAATCCATGCTGAAGGCGCAAGGCAAAGATTACATGACGGATGTCGCCCGCCGCACCCGCGTGATCGCGCAAAGCGACGCGCCGTTTTTCGAGCGGCTGGTGCAGTTCTGGAGCAACCATTTCACGGTATCATCGACCAAGCCGTTTCAGATGGGCCTGCTGGCCGATTTCGAGCGCGAGGCGATCCGCCCGCATATCATGGGCGATTTCCTGACGCTGCTGCGCGCCTCCACCCGCCATCCTGCGATGCTGATGTATCTCGATAACCAGCGCTCTATCGGGCCGAATTCGCCGGGCGGAAAATTCGGCCAGAAGGGTCTTAACGAAAACCTCGCGCGCGAAATTATGGAGCTGCATACGCTGGGCGTGAACGGCGGATATACGCAGAATGACGTGACCGAATTCGCCAAGATCCTGACGGGCTGGTCGATTGATATGGACCAGCGCGGCGATGGTTCGGGGTTTTTCTTCCGGCCGATGGTGCATGAGCCGGGGCCGAAAAATTTGCTGGGCGAAGTCTATGAACAGGATGGCGTGAACGAAGGGGAAAAGGCGCTCGCGACCTTCGCGTATCACCCGTCGACCGCGAAATTTATTGCAACCAAACTGGCGCGTCATTTCATCGCCGACGACCCGCCCGCATCCGCCGTCAACCAGTTGGCGGTTGCGTTTACGCGCAGCAATGGCAAGTTGCTGCCGGTTTACAAGACGCTGCTGTCGCTGCCCGAAACATGGGCTGAACCGCTTGCCAAAGTGAAGACGCCCAATGACTATGTCCTGTCCATGCTGCGTGCCAGCGGTACGGGGGGAGAGGTCGAGGATATCAAGCTCGTCGGCGCCTTCAAGCTGCTGGGGCAGGTGCCGTTTTCCGCGCCATCGCCTGCAGGCTGGAGCGATCAGGCAAAAGACTGGGTCGGCGCGGAAGCGCTGCTGCAACGCATCGACCTCGCCCGCAAGATCGCGCGCGGCATTTACACGAAAATATCGCCGGATGACTTGCTGGAGCAGACCATCGGCCCCGTCGCATCGGGCGAGACGCGCTTTGCGGTATCCCGCGCCGGCAGCAAGGAAGAAGCGATCACCATCCTGTTCGCCAGCCCAGAATTCCAGAGGAGATGACCATGGATCATTCCACATTCACGCGGCGGCAATTGTTGCAGGGTGCAGGCCTGCTGGCGGCGGCGATGGCCACGCCCGGTATCAATGTGTCCTTCGCGGCGGCACCTGTTGACGAGCGTTTCATCTTCATCATCCTGCGCGGCGCGATGGACGGCCTTGCCGCCATGCCGCCTTATGGCGACAAAAACTACGCCGCTGCGCGCGGCGGCATCGCGCTGCCATCATCGGCCTATGTGCCGCTCGATAATTTTTTTGCCGCGCATAACAGCTTTGCAGGTTTTACGGAGATGTTCAAAGCCGGCGAGGCGGCGGTTGTTCACGCCGTATCGACGCCCTACCGCGAACGTTCGCATTTCGATGCACAGAACGTGCTGGAATGCGGCGCCCTGAAACCGAACGGCGCGCGCGACGGCTGGCTGAACCGCGCGCTGTCGCTCTATGGCGGCAATGCCGGGAAACTGGGGCTTTCGGTCGGCCAGACCATCCCGCTGATGATGCAGGGCAACACACCTGTCGGCACCTGGGCACCCGCCGCCGAGGGCCTGCCCGCAGACACGGTGTTGATCGCACTCGAAAAACTTTACCGCAAGGACCAGTTGTTCCATACCGCACTGGCGCAGGCGGTCGACGTCCACAATATCGCCGACAATGCGGTCGACGGCAGCGGCTTTGGCAAGATGGGCGGGCGCAAGGGGTTGCAGAACCAGAATGCGATGAAGCAGACCGTCACAGCAGTCGCAAAAATCCTCTCCGACCCCGCAGGCCCCCGCATCGTGACGATCGAGGTCGGCGGCTGGGATACCCATGCGCAGCAGGGTCTCGACAAAGGGCCGCTCGCGAACCTCTTCGCCGCGCTTGACGCAGGGCTATCGACGCTGAAA
>JAQSWE010000054.1 GCA_029266795.1 Alphaproteobacteria bacterium
CACCTGTGCGTCTCGACGCGTCTTCACGTATCCTGTCTCCCGCAGGATGCCCAGATATTGTGATACCTGCGACTGGCTGAACTGCGGCGCTTCCGCCTCCACCAGCGCGCCCGCCGTCATTTCGCCGTTGTGGATCAGCGAGCAGAGAATCGAGAGGCGCAAGGGGTGGCTCAAGACCTTCATCAGGCCGGTTGCGCTTGCCAGCCGTTCATATTTGCTTTTCGCCTGTTTATCAGCGGGTTTGGTCATATCTGCTTCCGTACTTGACTTTTATATTAAAATATCTTAAATTAAGTATATCTAATATAAAAACGACACGCAAGTCCTAAAATCAGGAGAATGAAAATGACCGCCCCGAAAACAATCGCACCATCCGCCGTGCCCTTTGGCGCGTCCTGCCTCGTGCTGGATGTGCGCACGGGGGTGGAGCATAAGGCCGATTCGCTGGCGCAGCCGCATTTGCATGTCCCGCTGCAGGAACTGGACGCGGCAGCCTTCCTGAAGCAGCACGTCACCGATCCCGCGCAACCCGTTTATGTGCTGTGCCGCAGCGGCAAGCGCGCCGGCATGGCGGCCGCGTCGCTCGCCGCCGCGGGTCACCAGAATGTGCAAGTGATCGAAGGCGGCATCCTGGCCTGCGAAGCCGCCGGTATCGCGCTCAAGAAACGCGCCTGCATCACGCTGGAGCGGCAGGTGCGCATCGCTGCGGGGCTGCTGGTGATCGCGGGCGTCCTCCTCGGTGCCTATGTGTCGCCCTATGGCTATGCGCTGTCTGCGCTGGTGGGCGCGGGGCTGGTGTTCGCGGGCGTGACCGACACTTGCGGCCTTGCCCTGCTGCTGGCGCGCGCGCCATGGAACCGCGACTGTAAACCCGCTTGCGGCATACCCGCCGCGCATTAACATTATTCAGGAGATGCAACATGGCATCATGCAGTCTGGTCAAGGTACAGGTCATCCGCGGCGTCATCGGCGTAGCTGCGCTGACAGCCGCCTATTTCGCCTCTGCCAGCTTCGCGCCGCTATCCTTCCTGCTGCTCGGCATCGCGCTTTACGCGATGAAAGGCTGCCCCGTCTGCTGGATTTTCGAAATGTGCGAAGCGGTCGATAAATCCCGCAAGCCCGCCGCCGAAAATGCGGCAGGAAAAACGGAACACCCGCAGATTTAATAGTTACTTCGCGGCAGAAAAAGTGGTGGAGACGTTCGAGGCAAAGGCGCGGCTGCACCTGAAGGCGTGATCGTTATTTTGCGGGCGATTTTTTCGCGCCAGCTTTTAAGGGATCAAACTCCTTGAACCATTTCGTGTCGTTATCATAATGCGCGCCATCAAACTTCGTATTAACCGGCTTGCCTTTCTCTTTTCCCACTTCCATAAACAATTGGCTCCCCGAGAAATCTGCGGCGCTCAGCTGTGCATTCGAAAAATCGGAATCCGTCAATGTCTGATAAAAAGTCATGTCCGCGCGGTAGAAATTCGCGCCGTTGAAATCGGCTTTATGGACGTTGTCGAAGTAAAGCTTTGCCCGCGAAAAATCCGCCTTCGGGAATTTTGATGACTGGATGTCAAAGCCATTAATACGCGCGCGTGCGAAAATGGCGTTTGTTACCGTACTGTCTGTGATGGAAAGTTTGCGGATCGTCGCGGAATCAAAATTCGCGCCGTCCAGCGTTGTCTTGTCGAGAATGAGCGTACCGACCGTACTGCCGGACAAATCCAGCCCGTCAAGCGTCGCGCCCGTCAGGTCGAGAGAGTCGACCTTCATGTTCTTCATGTCGATGGCCTTGTGGCCAAGGTTCGGGAAGGCTTTGAGCTTTATCAGCGTTGCGTTTTGAAGACGCTTGGATTCTTCGTCCTGCGCATAGCCCAGCGGTTTCATGGCCTCTTCATACCGCTCCTGCATGAAAAGCATGCGCCCGTAAGCCGCAGTAAAGGGGATGCCGCCATGCCTGTTGAAAAGGCTATTGTCGTTGCCGTCGATAATGATGGCTTCTCCCTTTGCAGGGGGCAAGTTTTTGGACGCCTTTAGCCCGTTCAAATAGGCTTCGCCAGCCCGATAATAGTCATTATAGCCTTCATAAAAAAGACCTTGCTCGTAAAGGTAATAAGGGTTTTCAGCCTCGTCTCTCAAAAGTTTCGTGAATGCGTCCTGTTGTGCGGCATAGATTTTTAGCTGTGAATACGTCTTGTCTTTATCCTTGATGTCTTTCAGCGCAATAGACGGAGAGCAAAATCCCGTGGAAGTGGCATATTTATTATTATCGTCTTTATTGGCATAAATAAAATATGTCTGCCCGATTTCGAAAAGGGCACCAAAGAGGGAAGGTGCAGAACGATGATAAATCTCGAATTCTTTTTCCTCTTTGCCTTTATAAAATTCTAGAATTTTGAAAGTCGTTACCTGCGGCTTCCCAATCCATGCGTCCATATATACCTTTTTTTCTTGGTCGGAGACGACGTGGTCTGCATTCTTGGCTTCGGGCAGGTCTTCAAACACGATGTCCTGCGGCAGGTCGCGCGTTGCTTCGGCAACGCCTTTAAAGATGACAGGATAAGATTTTACTTGGTTGTCGGGTGGCTTGCACGACATAGCGGAAGCGGGTGCTGAAAAACAGACCAGCATGACCGACAGCCATAAAAAACGCAGCATGAACGCTCCTTCAATTCTAAGCTGCCATTGCCACGCGCCGCAATTACTTCGGCGCCAATCTTACCGCGCCATCCAGCCGGATCGTTTCCCCGTTGATCATCGCGTTCTCGACCACATGCAAGGCGAGCTTCGAGAATTCTTCGGGCTTGCCGAGGCGTTTGGGGAAGAGGGTGGTGGCGATCAGGCTGTCCTGCACCTCCTGCGGCATCGCGGTCAGCATCGGTGTGCCGATCAGGCCGGGGGCGATGGTGACGACGCGGACGCCGAAGCGGGCGAGTTCGCGCGCGGCGGGCAGGGTCATGCCGACGACGCCGCCTTTTGATGCAGAATAGGCGGCCTGCCCGATCTGGCCTTCAAAGGCGGCGACGGATGCGGTGTTGATGATCACACCGCGCTCGCCCGTGTCGTTCAGCACATCGAGCGTCGACATTTCATTGGCGGCCAAGCGCAGCATGTTGAAGGTGCCGATCAGGTTGACCGTGATGACCTTGGTGAAGAAACCGATATCATGCGGGCCGTCCTTGCCCACCACGCGCGCGCCGGGCGCGATGCCCGCGCAGTTCATCAGGATGCGCACGGGGCCGTTGGCGGCTTTTGCGCCTTCCAGCGCGGCTTTCGCGGAGGCTTCGCTGGTCACGTCGCATTCGAATGCCACTCCGCCAATTTCCTTGGCCACCGCATCGGCATTCGCCTTGTTGATGTCGAGCACGGCGACTTTCGCGCCGGCCTTTGCGAGGTGACGCGCGGTTTCCGCGCCCATGCCCGATCCGCCGCCGGTGACAACCGCGGCCATGCCTTTAATTTCCATCGAGGTATTCCCTTTTGTTTTCGTGCCGCTTCATGCGCAGCATCAGTTTTTGAAAAACGGTCTGGATAAAGATCTGTTTCTGGCTCTTGAATATCGCGAGTTCGTTTTCGCGCTCCTCCGGCGGCTTCGCTCCGATCTTCGCGAGGTCCTGCTCCAGCACATGCGCCAGCTGCTGTGCTTCCGGCTCTTTCGATTTATTGAACCAGTCGAGCGCGGCATAGGGGTCCTGCGCCACGCCGATGCCGCCCAGCATCACCATGCCCATCAATCCTTGCGCGAATGAATCGCCGCTTTCCGCCGCGCGTTTCAGCCAGATCGCGGCGCGCATCGGGTCTTTCGCCACGCCGTCGCCCGAAAAATAAAGCCGCGCCATCGTCAGCTGTGCCTTCGCATCGCCATTCTCCGCGGATTTGCGGAACCAGGCGAGCGCAGCCTCCTGATCTTCCGCAATCCCTTCGCCGCGGGACAATTTGCGCGCGAGCGTGTATTGCGCTTCCGCATCGCCCAGCGCGGCCGCCGCGCGCAGCTGGTCGGTCGCCGATGCCCAGCGCGTGTAATAAAACGCGGCCAGCATCAGGACGACAGAGACAAACAGCAGTGAATACATGAAACGAAGCATGACGCCTTTATATAAGCCCTTCAAAACATAAGCAAATCATAGCGCGTTGACATAACTTGTCGTTCTGCTAACCTCATAAAATCCAACAACAAAATATCTGCGCGAAGGATTGCGGCGATGGCGGCTGGCCCCAAGAAACCGAAATTGGTCGAGGCATTCGACAAGGCAACCGGCATGCGCACCGGCGAGCAGCAGTCGGGCTACGAGAAGGTCGACGACATGCGGGTGGTGGAGCGGTATTTCCATCCCGTTCTCTGGGGCCGGTTCGAATCCGCCGTGACGACGCAGCAGGTGACGGCCACGCTGTATGATTTCAAATCGTTTACCGCGCATGTCACGACGATGACGATCGACAAAAGCTATAACCTGCAGGGCGCGCCCAGCCACGCCATCATCCCCTTCCGCGACTTCGACAACAAACAGGCGATCCGCGACGCGCATCAGGCGCTGACGCAGCTCGGCGGAGAGCCGCCCGCGCTGGAACAATTCTCCCTCGATGACGTCTCGACCAAAGTATCGCTCGCCGCGCCCAAGACGGCGCAGTTCGGGAAGAAGCCTTAAATAAAAAACTACAGGCTGCTTAAAAACTCTACTTTGACCCGCGCCGGCATTTTTCCGAGCAGTATTTTACGTCTTCCCATGACTTTTCCCACTTCTTCCGCCATGTGAACGGGCGGTTGCAGACGGGGCAGGTTTTTGTCGGCAGGTCGCTTTTTTTACGGATGCGCGGCATTCATTTTTCCGTCGGAAATTTGTCCATCCGGCAGCAGGGCGGTTTTTTCCGCCTTTGGCCAGTATTTGGAAAAGCGCCTGAATTCCTCTTGCGGATCCACGCTGCAAAACGGCGTTTCGTGCAGGCGATGGATCTTTTTATTTTTCGCCGCCAACTGGCCGATGATGTCCTGAATATCAGGCGCATCGCTATGCCATGTGGCGATGTCATCGCCCGGCAGTGCGGCCAGAATTTCCACCGTGTTCCCGTGTGCGATATGCACGGGCATCTCGCACAATGTTTCGTAGATGAACACCAGCCGCTTCAGCGTGTAGCCGAGGCGTTCAAACAGCTGGTTGTCCCATACAAATATATAGGCGTCGCCAGATGATGATGCAGGCGGCGGGGCTATGCGCAGGCCCAGATGGTGGATCCAGAAAATACGGTTTGATGTTTCGGTCATGGGGCTTGCGGGGGCAGGTGGGGAAACAGCAGGGCGGCCAGGGCCGGATATTCCGCGTCGATCGCGCGGTTGTTTCCGGGGCGGGTATCGACCGCGCCTGCGAAATATTTGGCGACATTTTCGAGGTTGAAGACATACGGCTTCGCCGCAAAGGTGCTGGCAATCCATTGCCATGAAAAATTATTGCTGGGCGCGTCGCCGTCCAGCAGGTGTTGCAAAAACCATGCGGCACCCGCCTGCCATTTGACCCGCCGGAAGTGAACGACATAGGATGCCACATACATTCTGGCGTGATTATGCAGGTATCCCGTCTCGAACAGCTGCCTTATGAATCCGTCAATCGCGGCGACGCCGGTCGTCGCCCCTGCGATATCGGCTGGCAGATGGTCGGCGTAATCGGCGGGCTGCCATCCGGTCTTGTAGGGTTCTATATCGCTCCACAACCATTCCGGATGTTGTCGCGCGACGCGGTGCCAGAAATCGCGCCAGCCCAGTTCCTGTATGAATTTATACGCCTGCTCCGGCGGGCCGGTTTTTTGCAGCGCATCGTTCCGGACCGTGTTCAGGTCGATGATGCCATGGGTGATATAGGGCGACAGCCGCGTCACTTTTCCGTCGTGGTAATTCCGTGTCCTGCCATACAGGGCGGGGTCTGCTGCCGACAGTGCTGCACGGGCCTGCGTCGCACCGCCGAGAGCGGCATAGCTCGCGTCGCCCTCTGCCTGCGGCGACAGCGCGCGCACATAATCGATCAGCTCTTCCCGGCTGGAAAAGTCTTTGCGAAGAAGCGTACAGGATGAAAAAGGGGTGGGTGTCATAGGCTTTTACTTTAGGGGCAGGGGCTTGGCAGGTACAGAATAGTTGTAATCTTTTATAATTCATTGAAATTACTACACTTTATGGCGCAACTATGTTGCCATAAATCAGCTTGCCGAGAATCCGGATCGGGCATATACCTAAGGCCACACCAAGAGCTTCTTATATAACGTGGAGGGTTTAAACCCATGAAGAAACTGAAATCTCTGGTCCTCACTTTCGCGCTTGCTGCCGGCAGCGCTATCGGTCTCGGGACAGCCGCGCAGGCGCAGACAATCGATGTGCGCCAGACGCAGACCGCGCAGAACGAACTGGTCACCAATAACTACATCGATGCGGATGTTATCAACTCCGTCGCGCAGCTGCCGCTGTTGAGCGAAAACACGTATTACCGCGCGGGCCGCGGGTTTATCTCGGCGCGCGTCGAGGCAACCGGCGAGAATGTCGGCGTCGAATTCCAGCTCAACAACGGCTACAAGACGCCGGTGCGCGCCTATAACCTCGACGATGCTGTCGGCGCGATGAATTTCGGCAACGCGAAAATGAACGCCAGCGCGCTTGAAAACCGCCTTGCCTTCAACGAAAACCAGACGCGCATCTATGCGCGGGCCTATCCGAACTACATCTATTCGCGCCCGCTCGCGCCGATCATCCTGATCGGTCGCCCGTGGAACAACCACGGCTTCCATCATCACGACAACCACGGCTGGCGCCAGCAGCCGGTCATCGTGCCGCAGCCGCGCATCGTGATCCGCGTGGGCGGCGGCAACGACCACCGCGGCAATGATCATTATCGCGGCAACGACCGCGGCCGTGACAACCACCGCGACAACCATCGCGGCAATGACCGCGGCGGCCGTGGCGACCGCGACCACAGGGGACCGGGCGGACATCGCCATTAAGCCCCGTTGATATTCAAAAAAAGCGCGGCGTCAGAATTTGAACGCCGCGCTTTTTTATTGTAGTTTGAAGATATACGTTTCCGTAGCTCAGCTGGATAGAGCATCAGTTTCCTAAACTGAGGGTCGCAGGTTCAAATCCCGCCGGAAACGCCATTTACGGCTCCATTGCGGGCAAAAAAACATCCTATTTACAGACGCTTGAACCTAAATTTTAGCCAAGGGCCGTCGGTTGGCGCAGTATCCGGCTTTTTAAAAACGCGGTTTGCGGCCCAAATTTCTGGATAATGTCTCGTCTTTTCCACAATACGCACCAATTGAATCCTTGCGGTATTTTTCGAGGCTGTTCCATTTTGCAACGGATTTTTAAGCCAAGCCTATGTACTGTTAATCGAGCGAGTGGGAACGTCGCTTGTCATATTATTTTATGCGCGACGAAATTAAGGGAGATTTAAATGGCTGTAGTTCCGGATTCAAATTCCGTTCCGGTGACGGGCGACGACAACATTGACGGCGTCATTCAGGGCGGCTCGTGGACGCCCGCACTTCCCGGCGACCCGATCGTCCTGACCTACACCTTTTATACCGATAGCGCGTACACGACCACGAAGTGGACGGACTCCGACAAGGCCAACATTACGCAGGCGCTCGAGGCCTGGGGCTCGGTTGCGAACATCTCGTTCCAGCAGATCGAGGCGAACGGCCCCAGCTACCTGACCAGCAACGCGGATATGGCGTTTACCTACGCAGGCGATGGCGGCAGCATTCTCGGCCTTGCGCTGTTTCCCGACCCCGATTACGTGACCAATGAATTCCTGCCGGGTTTCCTCGAGGACCGCACCAGCTACCCGAAACCGGAAGGCGACGTCTTCCTGTTCGAGGGCAGCGAAGTGTTTGAACAAGGCGGGCTGAACGCGGGCAGTTTTGGTTTTGCCGTCGCGCTGCACGAAATCGGCCATGCGCTGGGCATGAAGCACCCGCATGACGACGGCGGCAACGGCCGCCCGCTGCTGCCGCCCGCGCTCGATAACGGTTATGATTCCGTCATGAGCTATAATGATCCGCAAGTGGTCGATAACGGCGACTATGTGTCGTTTCTGCGCGGCTTCCAAAGCACCCCCATGCCCGTCGATATCCGCGCCTTCCAGCTGATCTACGGCGCCAACATGACCTACCACACGGGCGACGACGTTTATGAACTGCGCGAAGACGGCCAGGTCCGCACCATCTGGGATGCCGGCGGGATCGACACATTCAGCGCGAAATTCGCGACGCAAGGGCTGCAGATCGACCTGCGCGAGGGCGAACTGACGCGCCATGGCGGGGCCGAAGGCCTCTCGGCGACCGCGATCGCCTTTGACGTTGTGATCGAGAATGTCTTCGGCTCTTACTTCAACGACATCATCACGGGCAACGACGCTAATAACACCATCAACGGGCAGTCCGGCACCGACACCATGGCGGGCGGGCTCGGCGACGACACCTATTACATCGACCGCCTGGCCGATATCGTCAGCGAAAACACCGGCGAAGGCACGGACCATATCATCAGCAACGTTTCCTTCGACCTCACGGCCAGCGCAGTGGATGTCGAAAATCTCACGCTGACCGGCGGCGCGCTCATCGGCTCCGGCACCGATGACGATAACACGATCATCGGCACAGGCGGCAGGAACACGCTGACAGGCCTGCTGGGGAATGACGTGCTCGACAGCGGCGGCGGGGCGGATACGCTCATCGGCGGCGATGGCGACGATACTTATTTCGTCAGCCTTGCAACCGCGCGTATTTTTGAAAACGCGGGCGAAGGCATCGACACCGTCAATACAGCAGTCAAATTCACGCTCGGGGCGGAACTTGAAAACCTCGTCATCACGGGCAGCGGGCTCGTGGCCGCGACCGGCAATACGCTCGACAATGAAATGACCGGCAACGGCTCGAAAAATACGCTGTCGGGGCAGGCGGGCGATGATACGCTCGCGGGCGCCGCCGGCAACGACAGGCTGTTGGGTGATGCGAACGACGATACGCTCGACGGCGGCGCGGGCTTCGATACGCTGGACGGCGGCACCGGCAACGATGCCATGGCGGGGGGGCTGGATGACGACCTCTATTACGTCGACAGCGCCGGCGATACCGTGACGGAAGCCGCCGGCGAAGGCGTCGACACCGTGCAATCTTCGGTCACCTTTTCTCTCACCGGTACGGCGGATGGCGTCGACAACCTGGTGCTCACGGGCCTCGGGAACATCGATGCGACGGGCAATGCGCTCAATAACAAGCTGACCGGCAATGCCGGCAGCAACACCCTCGACGGCGGCGCGGGCGTAGATACGTTGATTGGCGGTGCCGGCAACGATTTCTACGTCATGGACAGCTCCCTCGATTTCATCAAGGACACCGGCGGCATCGATACCGTGCTGACCGATATCACCATCGACTTCCCCGGGTATCATTACCTGTTGCCGGGCATCGAAAACATCACGCTCACCGGCGTCGGTAACGTCGATGCGCGCGGCGGCACGACCGCGAACGTCCTGACCGGCAATAGCGGCGACAACACGCTCGACGGCTTCACCGGCAACGACACCATGATCGGCGGGCTGGGCAACGACACCTTTATCGTGGGTGCGGTGGGCGATATTGTCTCCGAACTCGCGGGCGAAGGCACCGATACGGTCATTTCAACCGTGACATTCACGCTCTCGGCCGATGTCGAAAACCTGACGCTCCTCAACACCGGCAACGGGACGGGCAACGCCGGCGACAATTACATCATTGGCGGTGCCGGCGCGAATACGCTGTCCGGCCTTGCGGGCGAAGATACGCTGACCGGCGGCAACGGCGCCGATATCCTGCTGGGCGGGCTGGACGACGACATCCTCGCCGGCGGCGCGGGTGCCGACAGAATGACCGGCGGCGCAGGTGCCGACAGGTTTATTTTCGATCTGCCACCGGCGCAGGGCGGCATCGACACGATCACCGATTTCGTGTCGGGCGGCGGCAACGATGTGCTCGATATCGCGGATGTGCTGGTCGGGTATACCGGCACGGTCACGGATTTCGTGCAGCTCACCTTTGTGGGCGGCAATACCATCGTGAAGGTCGATGCGAACGGCACCGGCGTCGGCGGATCCAACTTCGTGCAGATCGCAACGCTGACCGGTGTCAACCTCGGCACCGACGAGGCGGCGCTGGTGGTAAGCGGCAACCTGATCGTGACATAAAACGTCAAATGACAATAAAGCGCCGCCGGCATCCGCCTGCGGCGCTTTTTTTGTCTGCGGCATTCTTGAACGATCATTTTTGTCAGTAAAACAGCCGTAAATATTAAGAAAATAGGGTATGTGCCGGAAATATTAGGCAATTCTTAGGTTTTAAGGCTTAATCTGGGCGGAAGTATATTGTTGGGGACATTTATGACGGCATTTTCTGTTTCGGATTTAAAGGCGCTCGTGGTCGACGACCACATGATCGTGCGCTGCGACATCGAGCGGCATATCAAGTCGCTGGGCATCACGCATATTGACCAGGCAGCAAATGTGGCGGAAGCCACAAGTAAAATGGGCGGCATGGAATACAACGTCGTGTTCCTCGACTGGAACATGCCGGGACGCAGCGGCTATAACATGCTGGAGCAGTGCCGGGGGGAGGCGAAGTACGACAACACCGCCTTCGTGATCGTATCGGCGGAATCCGAAGACCGCTATATCATCGAGGCGCTGAAGGCGGGCGCGACATCGTATATCGTCAAGCCCGTGTCGGAAAACATATTGCGCGAACACGTTACACGCGTGGTCGCCTGGATCAACGAGCGTATGCAGGAAACGCGGCAGACAGCATGACGACACCCGCAGCGGACACGCTGGAAAGCATGAACACCTACGTCTCCGACATCGTCGGCAAGGCGGTGACCGGCACGTTCGACACGATGTTCGGGCGCGAGGTCGCGCATACGGGCGCAACCGCGCATGTGCCGCAAGCGGGCGAAATTTCCAGCCATGTCAGCTTGACGCAGGGCGCGGCGCTCAACGTTGATTTCAGCTTTCATTTTGACGCCGGCCTTCT
>JAQSWE010000283.1 GCA_029266795.1 Alphaproteobacteria bacterium
GATCTGGTGGCCGGGGAAATATTTGTTGTAGCTCAGGCCCGCCATCAGTTCAAAATCCGCGGGCTTTTCTTCATAGCCGGTCAGGATGCCGTAGATGTAATCATCGCCATGCGCGCGCGCCTTCGACAGCAGCGACATGTCGGGCGGAAGCGCGCCGCCATTGGCCGCACGCGCGGCCTTGTCGTTCGCGAAGGGCGACTTGAAGCGGTCGGCGGGGCGGCCCGGGCGCTCGAACATTTCGCCGTCGTCATTCGGGCCGTCGGTGATCTGGTATTCCGCCGCAACGGTTTTCACCTGCTCGGGCGAATAGCCGAGCTGCGTGAGGTCGCGGTAGGACAGCAGGCTCATCGAATGGCAGGCCGCGCAGACTTCCTTATAAACCTGGAAACCGCGCTGCAGCGCCGCCTTGTCATAGGTGCCGAAGACGCCCTGATGCGGCCATTTCTGGTGCGGGGGGGCGGTGCCTTCGGCAGCAAGGGCGGGATTGGCAGCGGCAAGAACCGCGGCGACAGCCAGCATGGAGAGTGTTTTTTTCATTTTTCTAGTCTCCGGTTTCAATGCTTGCAGCAGCCGGGATCGGCGCTGATGGAGGCCGGCACGGGCAGGTTCTTTTCCTTGAACGACAGCACCGGCAGGATCACGAGGAACAGCACGAAATAATAAAGCGTGCCAAGCTGGCCCATGATGAGGGGCAGGCCTTCCGGCGGCTTCGCGCCCGAATACATCAGCACGAAGAAGTCGATAAACAAAAGCCAGATGCACCATTTGAAGACGGGGCGGAAACGGCCCGACTTCACGGGGTTGCGGTCGAGCCAGGGCAGGAAGATCAAAAGGATGATCGAGCCGAACATGGCGAGAACGCCCTGCAGCTTCGCCGGCAGCAGCACGATTGCGGTGAACGGGATCGTGATGTCCACGGTAAAGGCGCGCAGGATCGCGTAGAAGGGCAGGAAGTACCATTCCGGCACGATATGCGCCGGCGTCTGCATCGCGTCGAACTTGCGGAAGTGGTCGACCTCGCTCAGCGCAAGCGGGTAGAAGAACACCACGCCCAGGAAGATGGTGAGGAAGAACACCAGCGCGACAGAGTCTTTCGTGCTGACATAGGGCGCGAAGGGGATGGTGTCGGCAGGCGTTTGCGGCTCGACGCCCGTCGGGTTGTTGGAACCCGTGACATGCAGCGCCCAGACGTGGATGAACACGACGCCCAAGATGACGAAGGGCAGCAGGAAATGCAGCGCATAGAACCGGTTCAGCGTCGGGTTGTCGACGGAGAAGCCGCCCCACAGCCAGGTCACCAGACCATCACCGACGAGCGGAATGGCGGAGAACATCGAGGTAATAACGGTCACACCCCAGCCCGACATCTGCGACCACGGCAGCGCATAACCCATGAAGGCGGTCGCCATCATGAGGAGAAGGATCACGACGCCGAAGATCCACAGCAATTCGCGCGGCTTTTTGTAGGAGCCGTAGAAGAGGCCGCGCGCGATGTGGATATAGACGGCGATAAAGAAGAACGACGCGCCGTTCATGTGGATGTACCGGAGCAGCCAGCCGAAATTCACGTCGCGCATCGTGCGTTCGACGGAATCAAATGCCAGCGTGGTGTGCGGGGTGTAGTTCATGGCCATCATGATGCCGGAGAGGATCATGATCGCGAGCATCGTCATCGCGATGCCGCCGAAGCTCCACATATAGTTCACGTTGCGGGGCATCGGGAACACGCCGTATTCCTTGATGAGCATCGTGAAGATGGGCAGGCGGCTGTCGATCCAGCGCACGACCGGATTGGTGAAATTGTTGTTCTCGCCGAAATGGGCCATTTTTATTGTCCTTGTTCTTAGCCGATGCGGATCAGCGTGTCGCTGAGGAAGGTATAGGCCGGCACGGCCAGGTTCTTCGGCGCCGGGCCCTTGCGGATGCGGCCGGATTTATCGTAGTGCGAGCCGTGGCAGGGGCAGAACCAGCCGCCGAATTCGCCCTTGGGGTCGCCCATCTTGCTGCCCATGGGAATGCAGCCCAGATGCGTGCAGACGCCGACCAGCACGAGCCATTCGTCATGGCCCTTTTGCACGCGGTCGTCATCCGACTGCGGGTCGCGCAAGGTCTTCCAGTCTTCGGTGCGGATTTCCGACACTTCGGCGGGCGTGCGGCGGTGGATGAACACCGGCTTGCCGCGCCAGACGGCGAGGATGGTTTGTCCTGCTTCGATCTTGCTGATATCGACCTCGGTCGATGCCATGGCGAGCGTGTCGGCGGCCGGGTTCATGCTGTCGACCAGCGGCCAGACGGCAGAGCCTGCGCCAACGGCCGCCATCGCGCCCGCGGTCAGATACAAAAATTCACGACGATTTGCGCCGTCTTTGGTCGAGTCCATTGTTTTTCTTCCTTTTTACAGGACTTTCGGGGGTCCGCCGTTGCAATCGGAACAGCGGTTTTAAAATCGGTCACAGGCAACGGGCAGGAAGACTCCGGCGGGTGTCTGTATCTGAATGATACTACTGATTTTCAGGCGAAATAAAAGCTCCGCGCATGAATATTTCACATGCCTTACAGATGATTATATTTTCATAATATTATAAAAGGAACAGCGCCTGAAGGACGAGGAGCTGGAGGACGTAAATCTGCAGCGTATTATGTCCAATAAAGCGTGTGGCGCGCGAAATGATGTCCGGTTTTTTCCGCCGCACGCTTTCCAGCACTAACTCGCGGAAATGGAACATCAGGAATCCGGTGCCGGTGGTGGAGGCGATCACGACCGCCCATTGCGCGGCATTGAACGGGAAAACACTCGCCACAAAACCCAGATACAGCACGGTCACGAAAGCGAAATAGAACCGGATATCGACCACCGCGGCCGCGCGGTCGCGGTTTTTCAGCAGCCAGCCGGCGAGCGCGATGATCGCCGCCATACTGCCATATTCGAACAGTTTGTCGGTCGCCGGGATCAGCGCGATGAGCGCGGCGTTAATCACCCAGAACCTGAATTTGTCGCGCACCGCAACCTCGCCCAGCGGGTCGATAATGAAGCGGATCACGATGATGGTGGCAATGGCGGAAAGCGGGAGAATGTCGAAACCGATCGCCGCCGCGACCGCCGCGAGCAA
>JAQSWE010000055.1:0-11020 GCA_029266795.1 Alphaproteobacteria bacterium
TGGTATTTTCGAGCTGGATCGGGAAGCTCAGTTTGTACTGTTTCATGCTTTTTTTGCCGCCCGCGACTGTCGCGGAAAAGGGCGTGTCAGCCTTTCAAATCAATTATCAAGAATGTCATAATCTAGCAAAAACGCAGAAAATGTCAAATTACGTTGAGGAAGCCTAATTAACGGCATAGTTTGAAGGGGATAGGGACCACCCCCTCATTTGTTTTCCGTAACCAAGGAGCTGAAATTGGATATCGGCCACCTGCTCCTCGCGCTGCTGTTCGGCCTGACGATTCTCCATCTGGTGACGCTCAAGGTCTGTTCGGTGACGCTCGACCACCGCACCGCACCGCTGTTCATCAGCGTCTGGACGCTGCTGGGTCTTGCCGCCACATCGCCGCTGTTCGGGCATTTGTGGATGGAAGGCTGGGCGAAGTTCATGGCGCAGCCACATCTGCTGGCGCTCACCGTCGTGAAAGGCGGGCTGCTCTGCTACCTCTTCGTGCTGTCGCAGGAATTGATGAAGGTGTCGCTGTCATCGCGCCATTACGTCACGCCGATGGCGGTCGGCATCATGACGGTCTCCAACAGCTTCTTCGGCGAGCGGCTGATGCCGCATGAGCTTTTCGTCGGTTTTGCGCTCTGCGCGCTGGCGACCACATTTTTCCTGAAAGGCCATTTGTCGGAGCTGGACAAGCGCAGCCGCCTCGCCTACGCCAAACTGGTGCTGATTTCGGCGGGGTTGTCCACGCTCGACCAGGTAATTACGAAGGAGGCCAACTGGTACGCGCTGCTGATCGTGTCCTATACCGTCGTCTTCGTCGCCGCCATCGTCTGGAATTACCGCACCCCCGCCAATTTCCGCGCCGCGCTGCTCGGGCGCAATGCGGCGCTGGCGGGGATATTGTATGCCGCGACCGAGCTGGTGAAATTCTACCAGCAGGTGACCATCAACCCCGTCACCATCGTCATCATCACGCAGGCGCTGACGAAACCGGTCATCCTCGTCCTCTCCGCAATGATCTGGAAGGAACGGACGGTAAGGGAGCAGCTGATATGGGGCGGGCTTGCCTTCCTGATCGCGCTTCCGTTATTCTTGCCGCCGGAGATACTGGGGCGATTCATCGATTTACCGGCAAAGCCATGACCACCGAAGATAAAGAAAAACCGAAGACATATATATACGACATGATCGTCTTCGGCGGCGGCATCGCGGGGCTGTGGCTGGCCAATACGCTGAAACGCGCCAATTACAACGTCATACTGATCGAGAAAGACAAACTCGGCGGCGTGCAGACGCTGGCATCTCAGGGGATGATCCATGGCGGCCAGAAATATGTGCTGCAGGGCGCGGTCACGGGGCATGCCTCGTCGCTTGCGCAAATGCCCAAGCGCTGGGATTCCAGTTTCGACGGCTATGGCGAGATTGATTTGACTGCCGCAAAATTCCTCAGCGAGACGCAAGTGATGTGGCCGGCAGGATCTGTGCTGTCGACCGCCGCCGTGATGGGCGCGGCGCAGGTCGTGAATGCGGCCACAAAAAAACTGAAGCGCGAAGAATTCCCCGATGTGCTGCAGGAAAAAAAGAAATTCAAGGGGCCGGTGTTCGAACTGCCCGAAAAAGTCCTCGACATAAAATCGCTGGTCGAGGCGCTGGCGAAAAAACTGGAAGGCCGGTTGCTGCAGGGCGAAGTGACGGAGATTTTGCCCGATGGTCAGGTCGCCGTAAACGGCATGATACTGCGCGCGCAGCTGATCATTTTCACCGCCGGCACCGGCAACGAACGCGCGCTGGAACTGCTGCGCGTGAAGGATAAACATGCGCAGCGCCGCCCGCTTCGTCAGGTGATGGTGAAGTCGATGGATCATCCGCTCTACGGCCATGGCATCACCGCCAGCCCCAAGCCCCGCATGACCGTCACCAGCCATCCGCTGCCCGCCGGCGGCTATGTCTGGTATCTGGGCGGGGCGGTGGCGGAGGAGGGCGCGAAGATGAGCGAGGAGGAAACGCTCCGCTTCGCCAAATCCGAATTGCAGGCGGTCTTCCCCGATATCGACTGGGACAACCGCGAATGGGCGACATGGGCAGGCGACCGCGCCGAGCCCTATGACGCGACCGGCGATCTTCCCCCCGGCCCCTTCGTGCATCAGCGCGGCAAGGTGCTGATGGCATGGCCGACGAAGCTCACTTTCGCGCCTGCCTTGTCCGACCGCGTGTTCGAATGGCTGCAGGATAAAGACATCCACCCGATCGCCAAGGACGCGCCCCCGCCGCTGGAAAAAGCCGAAATCGGGCAGTATCCGTGGGAAACAGCGGTGTGGCACCGACAGTAAGTCATTTAACATTTACATAATCTGTACAAAAACTGTATAATATCAAAGGGTCTCCAGCGATCGGAAATACCCACCGCACCACGCTGGCTTTATGACAAAATATGCGCTATAGAATCTCTACCCTAAAAATAAGACTTAAGCAGGCATTTCCGATGACGCAGATCATTTCACAGGCTACTCCCGCGACCGAACTTTTGCAGCCGCAGCGCATCGCGTGGCGCGATGTCAGCCCGCTGGGCTTGGGCACCGTTAAATTCGGGCGCAACACCGGCGTGAAATATCCGGGCGGCGAGGGCTTTGCATTGCCGACGGACAAGGAAATCGAATCCCTGCTCGATCTCGCGCTCGATTGCGGCATCAACCTGCTCGACACCGCCCCCGCTTACGGTTCGGCGGAAGAACGCCTGGGCCAGTTGATGGGCTGGCGGCGCGAACGTTTCTTCCTCGTCACGAAAACGGGGGAGGAATTCGACGGCAAGAATTCGGAATATATTTTCACCGCATCGCATACGCGCATGAGCGTGGAGCGCAGCCTGAAACGCCTGCAAACCGATTATATCGACTGCGTACTGGTCCACAGCAACCGCGACGATGTGCAGGTCGTGCGCGATACCGATGTGCTGGAAACGCTGGCAAACATGCGTGACGAAGGCAAAATCGGCAGCTTCGGCGTATCGACATATTCTGTCGAGGGCGGCAAACTCGCAGCCGCCCTGTCGGATTGCGTGATGGTGACGTACAACAAGGGCGATACCAGCTGCCGCGACGTGATCGATTACGCGCGCGACAACGGCAAGGCCGTGCTGGTGAAAAAGGGTCTGGCCTCCGGCCATCTGGATGCGGCCACGACCGCCGCCGATAATATCCGCTTCGTCCTCGGCACCGCTGGCGTGACATCGATGGTTTTTGGCAGCCTCAACCCCGAAAACATCGTGGCCAATGCCCGCGCGCTCTGCACGAAACAGGCTTAGTCTTCCTCCTCGTCATTCCCGCCTCGTGCGGGGATCCGGTCCGCGGCTTCAGCCGCGTTTCATGAGTTATGACGCGCGGACGCGCTACCAGACCCCTGCACAAGGCGGGGGTGACGAAAATGGGCGCTTAGTGCCTGAAAACAAACGTTTAACTGCCAATTGCGAAGAATCTTGGATTCTCGCGCACATCCATATATGATGCCCCCACTTGCCTTCCAATTGCGGAGACGTGGCCGAGCGGCTGAAGGCGGCGGTTTGCTAAACCGTTATAGGTGTTACAACCTATCGGAGGTTCGAATCCTCTCGTCTCCGCCATCCTTTTTCAGCCGTTTTGGCAAGACATCTCGCAACCTGTTTTCAGGGAACGTCAGAATGAAACGCCTTCTTTTTGTCACGGCAACGCTGTTTTTAATTCTCGCTGTTTCATCGCCCGCATTTGCGCAAGCGCCGCGTTTCAAGGCGGTGGCTTTCGACTACTTCGTGATTTTTAATCCCAATTCCGTCGTGGACGATGTTGAAAAAGTATTCCCCGGAAAAGGCTTGGAATTCACCAAGGCTTGGCGCGCCAAGCAATTCGAATACGGCTTTTTACGGTCGATCACAAATCGCCATGAGGATTTCTTCAAAGTAACGGAAGAGGCTCTGCTGTACACGATCGAGAACATGAAGCTGAAAGCGACGGATGATCAGAAACAACAGCTGCTTGACGCATATCTGTCGCTGGAGCCGTGGCCCGATGCGGTCGATGGTTTAAAGAAGCTGAAGGCAGCCGGCCTTAAAATCATCACGATTGCGAATTTCAGCAAAAAGATGCTGCTGGCCAACGCCCAGAATGCAGGTATCACGCCGCTGTTCGACGAACTGCTGAGCACCGAAACCAACCAGACCTACAAGCCCGACACGAAAGCTTATGGCTTGGGCATGGAGCATCTGGCCCTGAAAAAAAATGAAATCGTCTTCGCCGCCTTTGGCGGCTGGGATGCCTATGGCGCGAAGAATTTTGGCTATTCCACCTATTGGGTGAACCGCTTTGATTTGCCCGCTGAAAAACTTGGCATGCCGCCGGATGCAACCTCGAACAGCTTTCAAGGCTTGCTCGATTTTGTCCTTGGCACTTCTACATCCCCGCAATAAACAACCAGATAAGGAAGCTAAACCATGCCTACCGGCAGCATCATCTCGTACAAGGAAGACAAAGGCTACGGCTTCATCCGCCCGCAAGATGGCGGCGATAACGTTTATGTGCATGTCTCCGCTTTGAAAACTGCAGGCGTTGATACTGTCGCGCCGGGCCAGCGTCTGACATATGAAGTGCAGACGAAGGATGGCAAAACCTCGGCGGTTGATATCAAGTTGCTGGGTTGAGCGCTTTAGTAGGCCATTCAAAACTCCAATCCATTCCCCCAACGCTTCGCTGTGCCGATGACTGAAACGATTATCGTCCGCGTCACGCCCAAAGCCTCCCGCAACGCGGTGAAGGTCGAGCCGCAGGCGGATGGGACGGTGCTGTATCGCGTCTATGTGACGATCGCGGCCGAGGACGGCAAGGCGAACAAGGCGGTCATTGAATTGCTGGCCGATCTGCTGGGGGTGCGAAAATCCGCGTTGACGATCCGGCAGGGGCTGACCAACCGGAATAAAGTGGTGCAGGTCGAGCGGTAAAATCCGTCGTTACGGGTGAATTGTTACATTTGTGTGACATTTTGTGTCAGGCGTGTAATGGCAATAATTCTGCGCCTTTTCGGGCTGAAAACCTTGCCTTTCTGAATTAAATTTAAATCTGGTGATCCGCGGTGCCCTGATTTTGCCCAAGACCTAGGCCATCACTTTACAGTCAGTCCTGCCCGACTGGCGGATCACCAACTTTTATACAGTTTCAGGCAATTGATGACACAGCTGAGCGAGACGGAATGGCGCGCGCTGCGGGCCCTGGGGAGGATAAGTGCAGGCATGGCCACGTTTTTGAACGTGATCGATGCCGATGCCCTCGTGCGACTTGGTCTCGCCGAACGCTACGGCAAGGGGCAGTTTACGCTCACCGATGCGGGGCGCGACCTGCTCGACCGCGACGCCACGCTGACAGGCGGCTAGGAACCGCGGTGTTTAACCTTGGTTGGTATAGGTCATGAAACAGCCCGTCATTCTCCTCGTTGAAGCCGAACTTGCCGTGCGGGAGCCCGTATCGGATTATTTGCGCGAATGCGGCTACCGCGTGGTCGAGCGTGTTTCGACCGACGAGGCGACGGAATTCCTCGAAAAAGGCGGTGTGCCGGTCGATATCGTGCTGGCGGATGCCGAAAGCACCGGCGCGCTCGGCGGTTTCGGCTTCGCGCGCTGGGTCAAGGCGAACCGCCCCCGCACGCAGGTGCTGCTGGCGGGCTCCGTCGAAAAAGTGGCGGAGGAGGCGGGAAACCTCTGTGCGCAGGGACCGCATCTGGGGCGGCCCTACCACCATCAGGTGCTGGGCAACCAGATCCGCCAGATGCTGGCCAAGCGGCGCGGGAAGCGGGATGCGGGCTGAGGAAAAGTTGTGGAACTCGTTTTTGATCCGGTGGTATGGTTGAGGCTAGACCGAGGGGTATGATACACCTTGAGAGGACCGGATAAGGGCAACATGGAACACCAGGCCGAGACTGTACCTGACGCCAAACGCCGCGTGATCCTCGTGGTGGAGGACGACGTGCTGCTGCGCTTCGTCATTTCCGAAGCGCTGCGCAATGCCGGGTTCCAGGTGGTCGAATCCGCAGATGCCACGCAAGCGCTGGCATATATCCGCGCGCAAAATCATGTATCGCTTGTCTTTTCCGATGTGCATATGCCGGGCGGCATGAACGGCATCGGCCTTGCGGACGCGCTGCGCGCCGATTTCCCCGCCGTCAAAATCATCCTCACCTCCGGCAAGCTGACGCTGGAGGAGGCGGGCGATATCCCGTTGATCCCCAAGCCCTATATCCTCGCCCGCGTCATCGCCGATATCCGCGCCGCGCTGCCGCCGGAACCCGAGCCTTCGTAAATCGTTAGCACCCGCGCATGAAGAAACCCTGCATTATTATCGTTGAAGCCGAACTTGCCATTCGCCAGCCTGTGTCCGATTACCTGCGCGAATGCGGCTACCGCGTGATCGAGGCGGTCAATACCGATGAAGCTGTCGAGCTTGTCGAAAAAAGCGGCGTCGAGATCGACATCGTGCTGGCCGACGCCGCCAGCACCGGCGTGCTGGGCGGTTTCGGGCTCGCCAAATGGATCAAGAGCAAAAAACCCGAGATCGACGTTGTTCTGGCGGGATCGGTGCAAAAAGTGGCCGAACAGGCGGGCGAGCTCTGCGCCGAAGGCCCGCAGCTGGCGCGGCCTTATCACCATGAGACGCTGCACGATAAAATCAAGGCGCTGCTGGGCGCGCGGGCGCGGCATAATCCCCCGGATTCCTGCTGAATTGAAACCGCCAGCTGTTTGTTGCTAGGATATGGTTCTGGAACAAGGGGACCATGCGATGCAGCCATCCGAAAAATTCACCTATCCGCTCACGATCATCGAGCGTCATCTCGACACCTTCGGGCATGTGAATAACGCGACCTATCTTGAAATTCTGGAAGAAGCGCGCTGGGACATCATCGCCAAGCGCGGCTTCGATATCCCCAGCATCAAGGAAAAAGGCATCGGCCCCGTCATCCTCGGCTTCACCGTGCGCTTTTCCAAGGAACTCACCTTGCGCGAGAAAATCCGCGTGGAAACCCAGACCGTTTCCTACGTCAAGAAAATCGCGATCATGGAGCAGAACATCTATAACGACAAAGGCGAGATCTGCTTCGAAAGCTCGCTTACCATGGGCCTGATGGACATGAACGCGCGAAAGCTCATCCTGCCGACAGCAGACTGGCTGCAGGCTATTGGTATGGATACAGCGCAAGCTGCCTGATTATTCGTGGAACAGCGTCTTGACGCTGGAGGTGGCGGAGGCGAACAGCCCGCGCTTGCCGACCGCGACGGGAATACCGTCGGACGCCACAACCGCTTGCGCCAGCGCATCCGCATCCACCGTCACCTGACCGCCCGCGAATTTCGAAATCATACGGGAAATCACGGCGACCGCCGCTTTGCGCTCCGCCGTATTTCGTTTGCCGGGCGGCAGTTCGACGAACAGATCGCGCCCGCGCCAGCCGAGTTTGTAGGGCTCATCCACAATCGCAACCGGCGTACCGACTTCCACCATATTGAACAGCGCTTCGATGTCTTTCGGGTACATGCGTAGGCAGCCATGGCTCGCGCGCGTGCCGATGGTGCGGGGCGCCAGCGTGCCGTGCAGCGCAAAGCCGGGAATGCCGAGGTTCAACGCATATTTGCCGAGCGGGTTTTTCGGGCCTGCGGGGACAAAATCCGGCAGCGTCGGGTCTTCCGCCCGGATCGATTCAGTCGGGATCCAGATCGGGTCTTTGCGCTTCTTCACGATCTTGGTCGTGGTGACAGGCGTGTTCCAGCCGTCGCGGCCAACGGCAACGGGGAAGGTATAGACATCGCCGTTGGGGTGATAGTAGTAGAGGCGCAGTTCCGGCAGGTTGATGACGATGCCCTGCCGTTTCTGCGGCAGCACATATAATGACGGGATCAGGATCGCGCGCGTCGCCTTCGGCTTCCACGGGTTGACGCCCGGGTTCGCATAGCGGATTTCGTTCACGCCGATATCGAAGTGGTGGGCGATCGCGTAGAGGTCTTCATCGCTCTGGATATTATAGGTGGTCAGCTTGCCGGCCACATCGCCCTTCGGCGAGATTTTGTCCGCGGCGGCCGGAGACGCGCAAATCAGTAGGGATAACAACAAGATGGAAGCAAAGCGCATGGGATTCCCAAAGTTGGCGGGCAGCTGCAGCGATAGCCCAACGCATGACTGGCGTTGATTGTTTCAGTCTAGGAAATCCGGATTAACACTCCGTTAACCTCGTTTCCCTAATATAGCGATAACGTCGATTTAAGGCAGATTCGGCAACGTGATAAGGATAGGCAATGACCGCACCGAAAAAATCTCTTTCAGAATCATTCAAGGCCGTCGCGGTCTATGACGTGGGCCCTAAAGAAAACCCCACGCTCGCCGATTTCAAGCAGGTGGTGGCGGGCGTGCGCGGCCCGCAAAAAGTATCGATGTTCCTGAAAGACCTGCCGAGCCAGGTCGCCCCCGATTTCAAGATGACGCCGGAACTGCGCACTGCCATGCAACTGCTGACGCGCACCCATGCATCCGGATTTAGCCTCACAGTCGTGGAGGCCGCGCATAAGGGCAAAAAAGTTTTCTTGCCCGTGATCGATGACAAGGTGGCCGGCAAAACCCTCATCATCGGCCCCGCCGCGATTGCCGACGGCATCGCAGGACCGAATACCGTTTATATCGCCGCGAACGAAGCCGGCGCCGCGAAGGCGGTGAACGACTTTCTGAAATCCGGCGCGACCCTGCGCGGCGACCAAGGCCTGCTGAAACCCGCCGAAGTAAAAGGGCTGATCGAGAATTTCTTCCAGGCCGTCGGCCTTGTCGTCGAACCGGGCGGCAAGCGCGCGAAGTCGCTGGGTGATTTCCTCGTCCCCGTCGCCACAGGCGAGACGCCTGTGGTCGCTTACAGCCTTGCGGTGAAAAACCCGCAGCCCGCGAAGCCGGCCGCGCGCTAACACATTCGCGGATGCATCGGCGGCGGGCAGATACAGCCGATACCGATCATGTTTTCTATCTATCTCAACCTGTTACTGACGGGATGCCCCTTGACGGATATCAAGCGGCTGCATTTGCCCATATGTTCTAATTAAATAGAACATAAATAGGGCAGGAGGCCTGACATGAAAACAGCTAAAGTGCGCGATGTGATGACGGCGAACCCCGTCATGATCGACCCCGATGCGACATTGCAGCAGGCGGCGGAACTCATGAAATTTATCGATTGCGGCATGCTGCCGGTCGGCACGAAAAACGACCTCGACGGCGTTATCACCGACCGCGATATCGTCATTCGCGCCATCGCACAGGGCGTCAATCCCGCGCAAGCGCCCGTGCGCGACCACATGACAACGCGCGTCTGCACCTGCAACGAGGATGACCTGCTTGAGGAAGCAACCGCCAAGCTGCGCAAGTTCAGGGTCAGCCGCCTGCTGGTCAAGAACGCGGACGGCAAGGTGACCGGTATCCTGTCGATCGGCATCATCCTCCGCCGCGAGGCAGACCCGAACGACATCGCAGAACTGGTCAAGCATGCAACGGGCATCTGACAACGCGAAAAAGAAAGCGGAACACAACAGTGCTTTCCTGCGCAAAACGCTCATGCCCGGGGAAACGGTGATGCGCGAAGGCGTGTTTCATCCGTTCTATACATTCACCTGCTTCTTCACCCTGATCTGCTGCATCGCGGCGGGCGGGGGCATCGGTTATGCGCTGGAAAAATACCTGCACCATAAAAACATGCTGCCCCTCGCCTCGGGTATTTTCATCGGGCTGTGGCTTTTTTTCTGGATGCTTCTGAAAAGATGGACGACGGAAATCGTGCTGACCAGCGAGCGCCTGATTTACAAGACGGGTTTTTTCCTGATCCGCTCGCAGGAAGTCGATATCGAGCAGCTGGCGAGCGACGATGTCGAACAGAGCTTTATCGGCCGCCTGTTCGATTACGGCACGCTGCATATCCGCTGCATCGAGGCGAGCGATTTCCGCCTGCCGCCCATCCGCGCGCCATATGGCTTCCGCAATGCGCTGGAGGAGCAAAAGCATTTTTACCGTGACAGCTACATGAAGGTGGAACGCCTGCGCCGCCGTAGCAGCGCCGTCCATGCCTGAAGCGTACAGTAGCTACAGTTTAAGCATTTGATTCTAATGGCATTATATTTTACCACCGTGTTACCCATTGGCGGGGGCACTAAATATCTGTAAAACGGTTTGTGCGGCGCGCGCCGTAACAACTGTTTTTATAGTAGAAGATGACCATGACAACCCCGCCGCCCCCGCCTGTTGCCGCCCCCGCCGAACCGAGCCTCGGCGCGGCGCATAGCAGCGTGCAGGTGCCTAGCGGCAAATCGTGGCTGCGCAGCTTCCTCGCTTTCTCCGGCCCCGGCTATCTGGTGTCGGTCGGCTATATGGACCCCGGCAACTGGGCGACGTCGCTGCAGGGCGGCTCGCAATTCGGTTATACGCTGCTCTCCGTCATCATGCTGTCCAACATCATGGCGATCATCCTGCAATCGCTCTGCGCGCGTCTGGGCATCGCAACCGGCCGCGACCTTGCGCAGGCCTGCCGCGATTATTATTCGAAACCCGTTTCGCTGATGCTGTGGTTCCTCTGCGAACTCGCGATCATCGCCTGCGACCTCGCCGAAGTCATCGGCACGGCGATTGCCTTGAAACTGCTGTTCGGCATTCCGCTGATGCTGGGCGCGATCATCACGGCGCTGGATGTCTTCCTGCTGCTGATGCTCATGCAAAAGGGCTTCCGCTGGCTGGAGGCTTTCGTCATCTCGCTGCTTTGCGTCATCTTCACCTGCTTTATCGTTGAAATCACGCTGGCGCAGCCCGCCGTCGCCGCGATCATGGGCGGGTTCTTCCAGCCGACATCGGAAATCGTGACGAACCCCGCCATGCTGTACATCGCAATCGGCATCATCGGCGCGACCGTCATGCCGCATAACCTGTACCTGCATTCCTCGCTGGTGCAGACCCGCAACTTCGACCGCACGGAAGAGGGCCGCAAACACGCGCTGAAATG
>JAQSWE010000055.1:11054-15224 GCA_029266795.1 Alphaproteobacteria bacterium
GCTCGCCCTCATGCTGGCGCTGTTCGTCAATGCCAGCATCCTGATCGTCGCCGCGACCGTATTCTACGGCAAGGGCGAGGTCGCGAGCATCGAACAGGCCTATGAACTGCTCTCCCCCGCGCTGGGCGTCGCAATGGCATCCACCCTGTTCGCGGTCGCGCTGCTGGCATCGGGCCTGAATTCCACCGTCACTGCGACGCTCGCGGGCCAGATCGTGATGGAGGGCTTCCTGCATATCAAGCTGAAGCCGTGGATCCGCCGCCTCACCACCCGCGCGCTCGCCCTCCTGCCCGTGCTGTTTGTGATTGGCCTGTACGGGGAAGGGGAAACCGGCAAGCTGCTCATCCTCAGCCAGGTCGTGCTCTCGATGCAGCTGCCCTTCGCGGTCATCCCGCTCATCAAATTCGTCTCCGACAAGAAAAAAATGGGCGCGCTGGTCATCCCGACATGGCTGAAAACCATCACCTGGGCGATCGCCAGCGTCATCGTCGCGCTGAACGTCAAGCTGCTCATCGAAACAATCCTGCCCTGATAAACAGGCAACGCAAAAGGCGCGGCCAGTATTGCTGGCCGCGCCTTTTGCGTTATCGTATCGGCGATTAGTTGCGCTTGATATCGAGGCTGAAGTCAGCCGGCTTTTCAGTCGGGCTCACATTGCGCTCGATGGCGATGGTGGTGCCGCCTTTGCTTGCGGGCGCATCGGCGAGATAGAAATAGCCCATTGCCGCCACCGCGACGACGAGCGCGCCGACGATGAAGTAAAGGCCGCCATTGTTGTCTGAATTGTCTGCCATCTGTGTTCTCCTTGGAATGGATTAATCGTTCAGCAGACAAAAGCATGAAACGGTTTTAAGTTCCGCTGGCCGGCAGAAAAACCCTGCAAAAACGAAGGTTTGGAACCCGAATCGCATTTCGCGGCTTTGCGGTGTGTACGACATCGCGCTCGAGACACTTCATCTGACCGGAGAACGCAATGCATACCAAAGACCATGCCACCGAAGAAACCCCTCTCCCCCTCACCCCCGCCGGCCGCGCCGCCCAAAAGGCCAAGAACCATGCCGAACATGTGCCCGACGGCGACATGACCGCAGAAGCACCCGCCGTAACCCCCGATAACGAAGAGGTGAAGCCATGACCAGCACCGTATACGCAGGCGCGTTCAACGACGGCCGCTTTTTCAAGATCTATGGCAGCGGCGGGGCGGATATCGCCGCGTTTTCGTCGCCGCTGGGGGAAGAGCCCAAGCAACTGGTTGTTTCCAATCAGAACCTTGCGCAGGAAAATTTCCGGCAGGCGCTCGACAAACTCATGGCGGAATTTTCCGAATACGCCGCGCTCTACTGCGACGGGCGAAAGGGAACCGGAATCGCCGCGAAGTAGTTGTTACGGCAGACCGGACCCGTATCAGCACCTGAACCCAACGTTTCGAAAAGGAACAGATCATGCGTAACAATGAAACGACACGCGGCTCCCAGTCGCCCAAATCCGCCCCCCTCAAAGGCAAAAAAGCTGCCGGCCGCAAGGACGACACCATCCGCGATGAGGAAGAAGAAGTGGAAGATAAAGGCCGCTTTGCCTCCGACGATCTCGATGACGAAGAAGACGATCTCGAACTCGCCGATGACGAGGCTGAAGACGAACTCGAAGCTTCCGACGATGACGAGGAAGATGAAGAGCTCGACGAGCCCGACCTCGACATGGAAGACGACGAAGAAGGCTCCTCGATCCGCCGCTCGTCCGACGACCTGAACTAAGAATTTTCGCGGAAACCATTTCCGCAAAAAACGAAACCGGGAGAATCCTTCCTAGAGGATTCTCCCGGTTTTTATTTTGTGCGTCAGTTTATTTCCTCGGAAACGCCATCAGCGCGCATTGGGCGACGCCGCGAAGGTCGTCGGCGGATGCGCCGCCGGTTGCCTGAATCGACATGCCATGCAGAACGGTGGCATAAAAGCGCGCGAGATCGGATGCGCTGGTAGTGGGCGGGATGTCGCCATCGGCGATGCCTTTTTCAAACCGGCGGCGCATGGCGGTCTCGGCGGTCTGGCGGCGGCGCACGAGTTCTTCCTTGATCGGCTGCGCCTCTTCGCCGCAGGCAAGCGCGCCCTGCACCAGTAAACAACCTTTGGGTGATTTGGGGCAGGCGGAGCCATCCGCAACGCCGTAGAGCAGTTTTTCAATCGCGGCATAGGCGGTTGGCTGGTTGAGCGTTTCATCCAGGCGTTTTTTCGATTCAGCCGCATAGCGGTCGAGCGCCTTGCGGAACAGCTCTTCCTTGTTGCCGAAGGTCGCGTAGAGGCTGGGGCGGTTGATGCCCATGGCCTCGGTCAGGTCGGGCAGGGATGTGCCTTCATATCCCTTGCTCCAGAACACGTGCAGAGCGCGGTCGAGCGCGGCGTCAAAATTGAATTCCCTGGGGCGTCCTGCGGACATATCGATTCTCCCGTTAAATATGTATCTATTAGTATAATATCATTTTGGTATTATACTGTCCAGCACCGTATTAGTACTGCGCGGTAAGCGTGATATAGAATTTATATACAATATATGTCTGATATTATTGTCTTTTTATCCTTGCGAAAAGTTTTTTACTTATCGGTACAGAAATCTGTTGACCAACCGCGATTCACGAAGGCATACTGTACTTATAGGTACAGAAATAAACGTGCCGCCGAAATTGAAAAACACTCAAAAAGGAACGACCATCATGAAAAACGAAAACAAACTCTCCGGCAAAGCAGCCCTCGTCACCGGCGGCTCGCGCGGCATCGGTGCTGCGATTGCCAAACGTCTCGCGGCTGACGGCGCGAAAGTCGCCATCACCTATGTGAACGGCAAGGACAAGGCGGAAGCGGTCGTGAAGGAAATCAAGTCCGCCGGCGGCGAGGCCGTCGCGATCCAGGCGGATTCAGGCGACCGCAAGGCTGTCGTTGCGGCGGTCGCGCAAGCGGCAAAAGCGCTCGGTCGCCTCGACATCCTCGTCAATAATGCGGGCGTGGCGGTGCTGGGCGAAGAAGGCACGGCGGCGGAACGCGAAATCCAGCTCGACCGCCAGTTTGCCGTCAACGTCCATGGCGTCGCGGCGGCGGTGGATGCGGCAGGCAAAATCCTGAACGACAATGGCCGTATCATCACCATCGGCTCCATCATGGGCGACCGCGCGATGTTTGCGGGCGCATCCGGCTACGCGGCGACAAAAGCGGCGGTTGCGGGTTACAGCCGCGGCTGGGCGCATGATTTCGGCGCGCGCGGCATCACCGTCAACACCGTGCAGCCGGGCCCGATCGATACCGACATGAACCCCGACAACACTGATATGGCGAATATGCTTAAATCCGCGCTGCCCCTGAAACGCTATGGCCGGACCGAGGAAGTGGCGGCTGCCGTAGCCTTCCTCGCCTCGCCAGAAGCGGGCTACATCACCGGCACGACCCTGAATGTGGACGGCGGCGCCAGCGCTTAACTTTCAAATGAAAGAAAAAAGATGAAGGAGAAGTACACCATGTTTGAAAACATCATCAGCAGCCTCGGCCTGTTCAACCCCGCCGCGAACGCCAATATCCACGTCGATTCCCGCCGCGCCCCCCGCCATGACGGCATGCAGGTGCAGGTCATGATCGGCCGCCGCGGCTACAAGGTGCATGACTGGAGCCGCAACGGCATTTCTTTCGACACGCCCGACCACAAATGGAATGTCGGCCGCGTTTATTACGAGGAAGCCGCCGTGCCGGAAATGGTGCCGGGCGAGGTGCAGAAAATGACGCTGCGGTTCAGCCTGCTGCAGGGCGCGATCGACATTCCGGTAGAGGCCGAAATCCTGCGCAACGACGGCGAGCGCACGGTTGCGCAACTGTCGGCGATGAACAAGGACATCTCGCGCAAATTCGACCGCGTGATCGACAGCTTCAACGCGCAGAAATTCCTCGAATCCCAAAGCGAACAATATCAGGCATAAGGAGGATATCATGACCACGCCCAACCCGAATGGCTCGCTCTACCAGCAGATGATGGCAGCATCCGATAATTACGGCAGCAATGTCTGCAACTGCACCGCGAAGCTGGAAAAAGAAACCGACCGCAAATTTGACAATGTCTGGGCCGACTGGCGCAGATAAAGATACCCCTCCACACACATGACCCTGCCCCGGACACGCATCTGTACCCCATCGG
>JAQSWE010000284.1 GCA_029266795.1 Alphaproteobacteria bacterium
TGGTCATGGCATAAGGTTTAGGTCTTGCGGGGTGCCGATTGGCCTAGTATGAATCCTTTGACTTAAAAGGATTTCATTGATGGCCAAACGCTCCCGCAAAACCAAGATCGTCGCGACCCTCGTACCGGCATCGTCCACGCCGGAAATGGTCAAAGCCCTGTACGAAACCGGCGTCGATGTTTTCCGCCTGAATTTCAGCCACGGCAACCACGAAGACCACCAGAAAAGAATCCAGATTATCCGCGACCTTGAAAAGGAATGCGGCTGCCCGATCGGCGTCTTCGCCGATTTGCAGGGCCCCAAGCTGCGCCTTGGCACATTCCAGAACGGTTTTGTCGATGTGGTCAAGGGGATGCGCATCCGCCTTGATTCCGACCCCTCCCCCGGCGATATCAACCGCATCTGCCTGCCCCATGCCGAAGTCATGGAAGTGCTGGTGGAAGGCGCAGATATTTTGCTCGACGACGGCAAGGTGCATCTGCATGTCGTCAAAAAAGGGCCCGACTGGGTCGATACCGAAGTAATCGCCGGCAAGCGCCTCTCCGACCGCAAGGGCGTCAACCTGCCGAACGTCATCCTGAAATCGAACGTTATTACCGACAAGGACCGCCGCGACCTCGAAGCCGCCTGCACGATGGGCGCGGACTGGATTGCCCTTTCCTTCGTCCAGCGTCCGGAGGATGTGGCGGAGGCGCGCAAGCTGGTCGCCGGCCGCGCCAAGATTATTTCCAAACTCGAAAAACCTTCGGCCATCACGCATCTGCACGCCATCATTGAATTGTCGGACGCGGTCATGGTCGCGCGCGGCGATCTGGGCGTTGAAATCCCGTCGGAAAAAGTGCCTGCCGTACAGAAACACATCATCCTGGCCGCACGCAAAGCGGGCAAGCCCGTGATTGTCGCCACGCAGATGCTGGAATCGATGATTTCCTCGCCCCGCCCGACGCGCGCGGAAGCCTCCGACGTCGCCACCGCCATCTATGACGGCACCGATGCCGTGATGCTGTCAGCGGAAACCGCCTCGGGCGAATATCCGCTCGAAGCCGTCTCGATCATGGACCGCATCGCGAAGGATGTGGAGCAGGACGACCTCTACCGCCGCATCATGGACGCCGAACACCCCGATCCCGACAAAACCTCGCCCGATGCCATCACCGCCGCAGCATCGACCGTGGCTGCGACAATTTCCGCCGCCGCGATCGTCAACTACACCACCTCCGGCACCACGGCGCTCCGCACTGCGCGCGAACGCCCGTCGGTGCCTGTGCTGTGCCTGACATCGGATCTGGTCGTGGCGCGCCGCTTGCAGCTCTCCTACGGCATCTACCCCGTCCACACCGACGACGTCGATAATTTCGGCGACATGGTGAAAAAAGCCGCCGTCCTCGCGCTCGAGCACAAGATCGCCGAAAAAGGCCAGCGCCTCGTCATCACCGCCGGCGTCCCCTTCGGCACGCCTGGCTCGACCAACGCGCTGCGGATTGCCTGGGTGGAATAAACTGCCTTCAAATTCCACGATTTTTTCCTGCACAAAAACGCCTTAATTTTGCCTTGCCGCCGCCATAATTCGACTCCAGCCCGCGTGATATTGTGGGGGATAAACTGGATATAAAATTATTGAAGGTGCAGAATGGATTTGAAATTTGATTTCAGGGCGTTTATCCGGCGGTTTCAGTTTGAGTATATTTATAATGTTTTGAAGGAAGCGTTTATCCGCTTCCCCCTGTCCGTGATTTGCGCCAGCGGGGCGACCGTCACCTCGATGCTTGATACCCATGACGTATCCTGGCTGCAGGATGACGTGATTTACCGACTGATGACGTTCTTCATCAATGGTCTTGCGCTGTTTACCGCAGCGACGCTATTCGCGGAGAGCAAGCAACTGTCGAAGCAGCGCCACTGGGCGTTGATGGCGGCGAGCGCGGGCGTTGTGGCGGCTTTTGCCGTCATCCCCGACCATTTCACTTCGGCGCAACTGTTCTTTGGTTTTGCCGTTGCGCTGACCATGATTTTCGCGCCGTATATCAACCGCGCGACGACCGAGGAAAGCCTGTGGCAGTTCAATTACCTGAACGGCGTCGGCCTTGCGATTGCGGGCATTTCCACCTTTGTCCTTTGCGCGGGTCTTTCGGCCATCATCGCGTCGATGAATTACCTGTTCCCGATCCTCGACGTGCCGGGGCGCATTTACGGCGATATCTGGATTTTCGGCGCGTTTTTCTTCGGCCCCGTCGCCTTCCTGTACCAGATCCCGCGCCAGTTCGATTTCCTCGCCATGGATTGCGAGATGCCGAAGGGGATTTCGTTTATCGCCAATTTCCTGGTTGTGCCTTTGGTACTGATCTACACCTTCATCCTCTACGTCTATTCCGCGAAAATCGTCGCGCTGTGGGAATTGCCGAAAGGCAATCTGGCCTATCTCGTGACCGGCTTCGGCGCGGCAGGCGTGGTGGCGCGCCTTGCGGTATTTCCGATGCGGCATATAGGCACGATATTGCTGCAGCAGTTTTATAAATATTTCCCCTACCTACTGCTTGTTCCCCTCGCGCTTCTGTCGCTTGGCATCTATACCCGCATCAGCCAGTATGGGGTGACGGAAGAGCGCTATGCGATTGCGCTCGCGCTTGTCTGGCTGGCGGGCCTCACTGCATGGCAGATCGCGCGCCCGCGCGCACAGCACATCAAACAAGTGCCGATGGCGCTGGCCGCACTGATGTTCATGGCATCCTTCGGCCCGTGGAGCGCGGTGCCGGTATCGGAAAACAGTCAGTTGGCGCGGCTGGAGGGGTTGTTATTGCAATCGGGTGTAAAATCGCCCGCCGGCACTTACGCGCCCGTGACCGCCGATGTGCCGTTCGAGACCCGCAAGGAAATCAGTTCAATCCTCGATTATTTCTATGAAGATCAGAAGCACGAACGCATCGCGCATATCGAAACCCCGTTCCGCGCCGCGATGAAGGCGAAGGACAAGAATTACGACCTCGACGACAATACCCGCTGCGGCAGCCGCAGCTTTACACGCTGCTGGAGTTACTATGGCAGGGCGGAAAGTTTGATGACAGCGATGGGGCTGAAATATGTTTACCTCTATGACACCGAAGGCACAG
>JAQSWE010000056.1 GCA_029266795.1 Alphaproteobacteria bacterium
CTTCTCCGCCGCCTGCAGCGCCACGCCGACCATGCGGCTGAAGGCGGTGATGGTGACGTCAGTGCCTTCGCGCTCGATCTTCGCCTTGCCGATGGGCAGGATGAAGTCCGGATCGGCGGGGATTTCAAACGTCTGGCCGTACATCATTTCGTTCTCGAGGAACACAACGGGGTTCGGGTTGCGGATCGCGGCCTTCAACAGGCCTTTCGCATCCGCAGCCGACCACGGCGCGATCACCAGCAGACCCGGGCAATGCGCATACCAGCTGGCAAAGCATTGCGAGTGCTGCGCGCCCACGCGGGATGCCGCGCCGTTCGGGCCGCGGAACACGATGGGGCAGCCCAGCTGGCCGCCTGCCATATACAGCGTCTTGGCGGCCGAGTTGATCACATGGTCGATCGCCTGCATCGCGAAGTTCCAGGTCATGAATTCGACGATGGGTTTCAGGCCGGCAAAAGCCGCGCCAGTTGCGATACCGGCAAAGCCGTATTCGGTGATCGGCGTGTCGATGATGCGCTTGTCGCCGAATTCCTGCAGCAGGCCTTGGGTGACTTTATACGCGCCCTGGTATTCCGCCACTTCCTCGCCCATGACGAAGACGTCGCCGTCGCGGCGCATTTCTTCGGCCATCGCGTCGCGCAAGGCTTCGCGCACGGTCACGGAAACTTTCGCGCCCGTCCATTCCTTTTCCGGTGCCGAAGCGGCAGCCGCCGGTTGCGGCGCGGATTGGGGGTTGCAGGACGGCGCAGGAGCCGCAGGAGCCGCAGCGTCTTCCTTCGGCTTCGTCGTCGTTTCGGCCTTGGATTTCGATGCAACAGCATCGCCTGCGCTTTCGCCTTCTTCCAGCAGCACGGCGATGGGGGTATTGACTGCAACGCCTTCGGTGCCGGCTTCGACGAGAATTTTACCGAGAATGCCTTCGTCAACCGCCTCGACTTCCATCGTCGCCTTGTCGGTTTCGATTTCGGCGATCACCTGGCCGGGTTTCACCGCGTCGCCTTCCTTCTTGACCCATTTGGCAAGCTTGCCTTCGGTCATGGTGGGCGACAATGCGGGCATCAGAATTTGAATAGGCATGTGTGCGCCCTCCTTACAACATTACGTCTGTCCAGAGTTCCGACGCATCGGGCTCCGGGCTTTGCTGGGCGAATTCGGCGGACTCGTTCACGACCGCCTTCACTTCTTTTTCGATCTGCTTGAAATGATCGTCATTGAACTTGCCGCCCTCCATCAGCGCCTTGCGGATGGTGTCGATGGGGTCGTGATGTTCGCGCATCTCCTCGACCTCCTCCTTCGTGCGGTATTTGCCGGGGTCGGACATGGAATGCCCGCGATAACGGTATGTCGAAAATTCCAAAATCATCGGGCCGTTGCCGCCGCGGATATATTCAACCGCTTTCAAGGCCGCCTGACGCACCACCAGCACATCCATGCCGTTGATTTTCTCGCCGGGGATGCCGTAAGCCTCGCCGCGCTTGTAAAGCTCGCCGGCCGCATGGCGCGTCTGCGACGTGCCCATGCCGTATTTGTTGTTTTCGATGATGAACAGCACCGGCAGCTTCCACAGCGCCGCCATGTTATAGGCCTCGTAAATCTGCCCTTGGTTCGCCGCACCATCGCCGTAATAGGCGCAGTTGATGCCGCCATCGCCGCGATATTTATGCGCGAAAGCCAAGCCAGCGCCGAGCGGACCCGTCACGCCCACGATGCCGTGGCCGCCGTAGAAGCCCTTCTCGCGGCTGAACATGTGCATCGAGCCGCCCTTGCCCTTGGAATAGCCGCCCTTGCGGCCCGTCAGCTCCGCCATCACGCCATTGGCCGACATGCCGGTCGCCAGCATATGCCCGTGGTCGCGGTACGCGGTGATAACCGTGTCGCCCTTTTTCAGCGCGGATTGAACACCCACCACGACCGCTTCCTGACCGATATACAGGTGGCAGAAACCGCCGATGAGGCCCATGCCGTACAGCTGCCCCGCCTTTTCCTCGAAGCGGCGGATCAGCAGCATGTCTTTATAATACTGCAGCATCTCGTCCGGCGACGCGATGTTCGACGGCGCTTTCACTGTCTCAAGCTTGGCTTTGCCCGTTGGCGCGGAAGTGTTCACAGAACCCTCATAATCGGTGGCTAAATTTAACCTCCATTAATTAAGCAAAAGGGTGTGCGATTGCAAGGAGGGAGAATGTAGATAATTACATAATCACCTCGAGACTTCCTTGTTCTATCTTTACCGCCAAGTCTCATGTATTGTGCCGTCGATTCAACCCGTTGGTAATGATGCTCTTTTATTCGCTCGAATTCCTGTTCCTGTTTTTGCCGGTCGTTCTTGCCTGTTTCTTTTATGTTGAAACACGGCTGGGCCGGAAGGCAGCCATCATTTTCCTGGTCGTGACCTCCATTGCCTTTTACGGCAGCTGGAACCCCGCTTTCGTACCCCTCCTCCTCGCCTCCATCGTGGTGAATTACTTTCTGGGCCGCCACCTGCAGGTGCATACCTCGCGCTATCTGCTGTGGGCCGGGATTCTGTTGAACCTTGGCTGCCTCGCCTATTACAAATACACCAATTTCTTCCTCGATGCCGTCGATGCCGCTGCCGGCACAAACCTGCAGGTCGCGCAGATCATCCTGCCCCTCGGTATTTCCTTTTACACCTTCCAGCAGATCGCCTGGCTGGTGGATAGCTATGCGCAGGACGTCCACACGAAAAAAGAAGGCTTCTGGCGATACGCCCTGTTCGTGACGTTTTTTCCCCACCTCGTCGCAGGTCCGCTGGTTTCGCATTCCGAAATGATGCCCCAGTTTTCAAAGGACTCCAACTTCCGCCCCCGCTGGGATTCGCTCGCGGTTGGCCTCAGCATCTTCATCATTGGCCTGACGAAAAAGGTCATCCTTGCCGACGAATTCGCCACCATCGCCACCCCCGTTTTCACCAATGCCGCCACCGGCACCGTGCCGATGCTCAGCGCATGGCTGGGCGCGCTCTGCTATACTTTTCAGGTCTATTTCGATTTTTCGGGATATTCCGATATGGCGATCGGCCTCGGCCGCATGTTCAACATCCGCCTGCCCATGAACTTCAATTCGCCCTTCAAGGCCCCCTCCATCGTCGAATTCTGGAAGCGCTGGCACATGACCATGACGCGCTTTTTCCAGACCTATGTCCATATGCCGATGTCCGTCAGCCTGCTGCGCTGGCAGACGCGCCGCAAGATCAAGGGCAATTACGCCATCCATTTCTCGACCTTCATCACCCTGCTGGCCATTGGCTTGTGGCATGGCGCAAACTGGACATACATTATCTTCGGCGCGATGCAGGGCTTTGCCATCCTCTTCACGCATCTCTGGCGCGCGCTTGTAAAAGCCAAAACAGTGCCGGCGTTGCCAAAGGCAAGCGGCATATTCCTGACCTACCTGTTCTTCTCGCTCAGCTGCGTCATTTACCGCGCCGAAAACCTAGACGTTGCTTGGAACATGTACCTGTCGATGTTCGCGCCCGAAAAACTCCTGCCGCCCGATTTCCGGCCGGAGAAAATACTGCTCTGGGCCGTCGGCGCCGCCATCTGCTTCTTCGCGCCCAACACCCAACAGATCATGAGCAATTACCAGCCCGTTCTGGATTACAAAAACGTCCAGACCATCATGGCACGCCTCCGCAACTGGCGCTGGCGGCCCAGCACGGCATGGTGCGTGACGATACTCGTGCTGTTCGTGGCAAACCTGAACTTCCTGCTCGATGACAATCGGGTTCAGGAATTCATCTATTTCCAGTTCTAGGCCAGGACACATGAATAAATTCAAAAAATTCTTCCTGATCGTCGTCACCCTGCCCTTCCTAATATTCGCGGGCATGACGGGCATCAATATCGCGCTCGACCCCGATCATATCCTCACCAAGGGCGACAGCTATCCCTTCATGCATTCGGGCCGGAAATACTATAAAAATGCGGGCGTCATCAATCACTATGACATCAAAAATATCGCCGTCGGCGGTTCGCTGATCGCCAACATCATCCCCTCCGAAGTCGAGGCTGCGATGGGATGGAAAAATATGTATTCCCTGAGCCTCAACGCCTCAGACGCCACGACCGTCGCCGCCATCGCCAGTTACGCGCTGAAAAAGCACAAGATCGAAAACGTCCTGTTCTCCCTCCAGCCGGAACGGCTGTCGACCATCCCTGCTGACCAGCAGGGCAAGAAAGGCAGCGAAAGAAACTTCCTGTACCTGTATGACGACAACCGGCTGAATGACCTGATGGTCTTTGCGCAGCTGCCCACCATCTTTGTCCGGAATTTTTTCGACGGCAAAAAACAGGAAGAAGAGCTGAAGGCGAGGTTCCCCAACCTAACAACCCCTCAACTCGCGCAAGCGACCAAAGACCTGTTTTCACCCTATATGGTCTCCGCCTACAGGGACTTCAACCGCCCGCTGTTTATCAGCAGCCTGGAGACGACGGATAAAGAACCCGCTGCGCTCACCGAGCAGCATCAGAAAAACCTGCAGGATAACTATAACCAGCACATCAAACCGGTCGTTGAAAAAAATCCGTCGACGACGTTCTATTTTATTGTCGAGCCCTCGAGCTACCTCGGCAGGCACAGCCAGCGGGCAATCTTTACAAACGGCCTGAAATATCTCGTCGATAACCTGTCGCAATATCCGAACGTAAAAATCTTCGGCTTCGCGAATGACGCCTTTAATGGCGATTTGAGGCTCTACAAAGACATCGACCATAGCCATATCGAAGTCTCCCGCTTCGTCATCGCTTCCATCGCCCGCAACAGCCACCGCCTGACGCGCCAGAATATCGATGACTACATCGACCACTTCAACGAGATCATGGATAACTATAAAGTCCCGCCGATTTGGAAAACCGAGCATTACGAGCGCGGCAACGGGCCGTATAACAAAAAGGGTTATATCTCGTACGAAGATGCTGCCGCTTTGGTGTGGGGGGCGGAAAATAAAAAAACTTACGAAAAAATCTATCGTTCGCCCTATCTCGCGGAAAAAACCTACGCAGATAAAAAACGGACAACTTATCCACCCGTCAATACCAGCCGCGAGACTCTCGAAGCCCGAACAGCCGAGTAATCAAGCCTATGCAAATCATCGAAACCTTCACCGCCTCCGCCAAGGGCGACAAGACCGAAGACCTGATTGTCGAGACGCCGGATTATTTCGGCATCTTTGACGGTGTCGGCGGGGTGCGGACGGATTGGGCGCATGAGGGGCGGACGATGGGGCAATGGGCGGCGCAGCTGGCGGGGGATGCCTTGCGCGCGCTTCCGGCGGGCGCGACGATTGCCGATTATTCGAAACTGGCGGAGCGGATGAATGCGGAGGCGCGGGCGCGGCTCGGCCTTGCGCCCATCGAGCGTCTTGCCAGCGGCGCGCTGATCCTGCCGCGCCGCAAGCCTTTCGAGGTCTGGGTGATCGGCGATTCACATTTTGGTTATAAACTTAAAAGCGGCACATGGAAAAGCTGCCCGCAAAATAAATTATATGACGAAGTCACGCTGAATTATCGCCGCATCCTCATCAAGCAGGAATTCATGTCGCGCGGGGAGCCGAAAACGCAAGACGACCGCGCCGCGCTCGCGCAGGCCGCATGGTCGGGTGTGCGCGACGGGTTGTCGAAACAGATGCTGTTCGCCAACCATCCCGATGCGTCGGAGCCGCTCGGCTTCGGCGTGGTTTCCGGCACGCCCGTGCCGCCGCATCACCTCCACGCCTATACCCTGCCCGATGACGTCGCCGAAATCATGCTGTGCAGCGACGGCTTGCCGGAAGCCACGGCAACCGCCGCGGAAGGCAAAGCCATCATCGCCGACCTCCGCGCCACCGACCCCTTCCTCACGGGCAAAAATCGCCTCGGATTTATGGGGCATAAGGGCGGCTTCGTGCAGCTGGATGGCACGCTGGCGGATTGGTATGACGATGTTTCTTATTTGAGGATTGCGGTCTGACCATTTCTGTCATCCCGGCGAAAGCCGGGATCCACGGACTTTGCCCTCGACGCTGCTTTACAGGCTGACAGGTTCGGAATGTTGAATCACGCTGTCCGTGGATTCCGGCCTTCGCCGGAATGACATTCAGATGATTGTTTTCCGCATCGCCACGCGCGGCGCCTGCGCAAACCCCTGCGCCACTTCTGCATCACGGATGTCTCATGCGGCAGCGCGGGACGGATCAGCATGTCAGAGCGTGTTGGTGGCAAACAGGTAGACGATCAGCGCCGCCGACAGCGCTGCGATCATCAGGTTCAGGGCGAGCGCCAGATGCGGGTTCGCCTGCGCCGGAATTTCAATCGGCTTCAGCGTTTTCAGGATACCGCGATATTGCTTTGCGGCGGCGGCGGAGAATAAGCACCCCATGAGAATGAACGCGATGCCGAACCAGAACGGGCCGTCGCGCTCGGGAGAGGTGTTTTGCTCGATCATGATTTTCATGTAGAGGCCGAAGCGTTCCACCGCGAAGCCGAAGGCCATCAGCGTGAGCGCGGTGCGGTTCCAGGCAAGCGCCGTGCGCTCGGCGGCGAAGTAGACTCTCGGGTCGTTCAGGTCTGACATTTTTTCGCGTTTTCTGCCGCGCGGGCGATTTTTAAGTGGTTGGATTTGTTACATGTTTTTTGGCGAGCTTTAAAAGGCCACCTATGCTAACACATTGAAATCAAAGGACATAAAAAATTTGCTATGTGCGCAAACACGTCGAAAACGCGGAGAAAATGTGCAGAAAAGTGGTCGGAGTGCAGGGATTCGAACCCTGGGCCTCTAGCTCCCGAAGCTAGCACTCTACCAGGCTGAGCTACACTCCGATTAGGGGAACGGCATTGTTTCGCATATTTCAGGGCGGGGTGCAATCGGAAAGTTAGTATTCCCGCTCGACCGCGAAGGTGATCAGCTCTGCAAGGTCTTCAGAAATCTGGTTTTTTGGCAGGTCGGCGAGCAGCTGGCGGCCCCGCGCCGCATATTCCCGCGCCATTGTCAGCGACTGGCCGATCGCGTTGTGGCGGTGGAAAATGCGCACCGCTTCCTCGAAATCGCCATCGTTCTGCTTCACGTCGCCCATCGTCCGCTGCCAGAATTCTCGCTCGGTTTGAGTTGCATTTTTCAAAGCAAAAAGAACGGGAAGCGTCATTTTTCCTTCGCGGAAATCATCCCCCAAATTCTTGCCCAGCGTTTCTGCTGAGGCGGTGTAATCCAAAATATCGTCCGAAATCTGGAACGCGATGCCCAGACACATCCCGTATTCGCGCATCGTCAGGCATTCGCCCGCCGCGCGGTTGGCGACCACGGCGCCGGTTTCGCAGGCGGCGGCGAAGAGTTCGGCGGTTTTGGAGGCGATGACTTTTAGATATTGTTCGAGCGTTGTTTCGAGGTTATTTGCGGTCGTGAGCTGCAAAACCTCACCCTCCGCAATCACGGCGGAGGCGTTGGACAAAATGCGCAAAACGTCGAGCGATCCGTCTTCGACCATCAACTGGAACGAGCGGCTGAACAGGAAATCACCGACTAAAACCGCGGCTTCGTTGCCGAAAATCGCGTTGGCCGAGGGCAGCCCGCGCCGCTGGTCGCTTTCGTCCACCACGTCATCATGCAACAGCGTGGCGGTATGGATGAATTCGACGCAGGCCGAGAGTTTATGCTGCCGCGTACCGGTATAGCCAAACAGCGCCGCCGAAGCGAGCGTCAGCAGCGGCCGGATACGCTTCCCGCCCGCGCCGATCAGGTGGCTGGCGAGCTGCGGGATCAGCGGAATATCCGATTGCATGCGCTCGATAATGATCGCGTTGACCGCGGTCAGCTCGGGCTTCAGCGCCTGCGCCAGACGGTCGAGCGGATTTGGGGCGGTTGCGGCGGATGTGGCAGGTTTTGACAGCGTCATTATCGCCTGTATATTGTTCCGGTAGCGTCTTATACTTAATGCTCCCCTGATATAG
Source organism: Alphaproteobacteria bacterium (assembly GCA_029266795.1). Classification (GTDB taxonomy): domain Bacteria; phylum Pseudomonadota; class Alphaproteobacteria; order Micavibrionales; family UBA2020; genus JAPWJZ01. Next base: position 7,941 of record JAQSWE010000056.1, read on the forward strand.
CAAAAAGCCGGAATAAAAACACTCTTTATGCAAGAAATTTTCAGAACAAATGAGCCCGCCGAGACCGCCTTCGTCAAAACGCTGCTGGATGGTGCTAAAATCAAGTATTTCGTTTTCGGGGAAGAAGTTGGCTCGATGGGCGGCCTCCTCGACAACGTCCCGGAATGCCGGTTTATGGTATTGGAAGACGATTACGACGACGCGGTCAACCTTCTGACCGATGCCGGTTTGTTCGACCCCGAGGAAGAGTTTTTCGAGATATTCGCAACCGAAGACAAAGCCCTCGCCGACCGTGCCAAGGCCGCGCTCGACCGCGCCGAAATCATGTACGAGCTGGATGAATTTCAGGACGGCGACGATGGCATGATCCCCGGCGTCGGCCGCGGGCCCATCACCTATGTCTTCGCCGCGCGCGACAGCTGGGTCGATGAAGCCTGCGATGTGCTCGCCGACCAAGGACTCATCAAGCCCATCGAGGGCAATGCATGATCGACAATGAAGTCATCGAAACCACTTTGCTGAACGGACGCGTGAAGCTGCTGCAGCCGAAACTTGGTTTCCACGCCTCGATCGACGCCGTTTTCCTCGCCGCCGCGGCGCCCGTGAAAGAGCGGATGAATATACTGGATGTCGGCTGCGGCGTCGGCTCGGCAGGATTATGTGTGCTGGCGCGTGCGAAAAATATTCACCTCACCGGCATTGATATTCAGGGCGAGCTGATCGACCTCGCCATGCAGAACGCCGCGCTGAACGGCCAGTCGGAACAGACAAGGTTCGTGCAGGGCGATATCCGTCATGAAAAACTGATCGCGGAAAATGATTTTCAGGTTGTACTGATGAACCCGCCTTATCAGGAAGGCGGCACGCATACGCCCTCGCCCACGCGCAACAAGGCGCTGTCGCATGGCGAAGACGCATCCGGCGCGACGCTGGAGGATTGGGTGAAATACGCGCATAAAAAACTGAAGCAGGGAGGCACGCTCGTCATGATCCACCGCGCCGACCGCATGAGCGAGATCGTCGCCACGCTGGAACGCCGCCGCTGGTTCGGCAGCCTCGTCATCTGTCCCCTCTTCTCCCGCGCCGGCGACGATGCCAAGCGCGTCATCATCCGCGCCCGCAAGGAACGCTTCGCCCCGATGGTACTGAAAACCGGCATGGTGATACATGAAGCGGACGGAAAATATACGGAAGCAGCGCAGAGGGTTTTGAGCGCCGCAGAGGCTTTGGATTTGGGTTAAACAAAACGCCGTCCCGACAAAGTCAGGACGGCGTTTTGTTTAATATTAAGTATTAAAGCGCCGCGGTGCCGAGACGACCTTTTGTAATTTCGGCGAGCGGAATGCTATCTTCGTCACCGGCGTCGTCGCCAGCCAGCAAGGCAAAAATTTCTTCCGAAAGCGCAGCCAGTTTATCATCAGTTGCCGCTTCTTCATCGAGCGTGATTTCGAGCAGGTCGGCGGCGTCGTTATAGCCGAGTTCGGATGCCATGTTGACAAGCGCCGTGTAGCCGGCGATTTCGTGATGTTCGACTTTTTGGGAGCCCGCGATCAGGGCGAGGTCGAGCAACGGGCCGGGTTCGACGGTTTTCATCATGGTATCGCCTTCCCGGATCAGCGCCTGCATGACGGTGCAAAGCTGCTGTTTCAGGTCAAGCCCCTGACTCAGCGCTGCCTGTTCGATGCGGGCGATCTGGCCTTCCGTTTCGGCGAGATGGACTTCGAAAGCTTCCTTAAGTGCCGGATCTGTCGCCGCTGCCGCCAGTTTCGGCAACGCGACGGTGATTTGTTTTTCGGCGTCATACATGGCGCCGAGGTCGTTGAGGAACAGCTCCTCGAGGGTTTTAATGGTCATTTTTTACTCCAATAGTAGCGGTTCAGCGTTTCGCATCGTTACGGGCGGATGAAAACCTTGACGCAGCCGTCATCCTTGTTCTTAAACATCTTGTAGGCATCGGGCACTTCATCGAGCCCGATTTTGTGGGTAATGACGAAGGATGGGTCGATCTCACCCGCTTCGATCTTGGCCATCAGTTTTTTCATGTAGCGATGCGTATGGGTCTGGCCGGTGCGGATGGTGATGCCTTTGTTCATCAGCGCGCCGAAGGGAATTTTATCGGGGAAGCCGACATAAACGCCGGGCACCGACAGGGTTCCCGCTTTGCGGCAGCAATAGATCGCCTGACGCAACGCATGGGCGCGGTCGGTCGTCAGCAGCACAGCCGCCTTCACCCTGTCCATCGCGGCATCGAAACCGCCATGGCCGGAGGCCTCCGCACCGACGGCGTCGATGCAGCGGTCGGGGCCGCGGCCCCCGGTCATTTCCTGCAGGCGCTCATAAACGTCTTCCTTGCTGAAATCGATCGTCTCGGCCTTGCCGTCGCGCGCCGCCATGGCGAGGCGCTCGGGCACTTCGTCGATGGCGATCACGCGGGCGGGGTTGAACATCCACGCGCATTTGATGGCGAACTGGCCGACGGGGCCGCAGCCCCATATCGCGACTGTGTCGCCGGGCTCGATCTCGGCATTCTCGGCGGCCATATAGCCGGTGGGGAAAATGTCGGACAGGAACAGCGCCTGCTCGTCCGACAGCGCATCGGATACCTTGACAGGGCCGACATCCGCGAAGGGCACGCGAACATATTCCGCCTGCCCGCCCGAGAAGCCGCCCGTCATGTGAGAATAGCCGAACAGGCCCGACGGTGCATGGCCCATCATTTTTTCGCCCGGCGCTTTATTAGGGTTTGAGCCGTCGCAGGCGGAGAACAGGCCTTTTTTGCAGAAGAAGCAGCTGCCGCAGGCAATGTTGAAGGGAACGACGACGCGGTCGCCCTTTTTCAGGGTGGTGATATCGCTGCCGACTTCTTCTACCACGCCCATGAATTCATGGCCGAGGATGTCGCCCGATTCCATCGTGGGCATATACCCGTCAAGCAAGTGGAGATCTGAGCCGCAGATTGCACAGGCGGTTACTTTCAGAACCACGTCGCGCGGATGTTCAATCTTGGGATCGGGAACGTTATCGATGCGAACATCGCCAT